>CAYYFU010000226.1:0-2797 GCA_964471095.1 uncultured Pseudomonadota bacterium | reverse complement strand
CAGTCGGGGTTGCGCCCTTCCGTGATCCGTATTTATGACCCCCTCGACAGCCTGCTCCTCCAGCACGGATACGAGGCGGAGACAAAAAAAGGATGGCGCCCCAAGTTCCCCTCGTCCCTTAAAAAACCGTTTTCGCTCCTCAAAGAGAATGCCCTGAAGGCCTTCGTGACCTATCCCGACCTTCCCCAGGAGCTCTTTAAATTTCTCCCTGCCGAGTCGCTGTTCATCCTGGGGTTCGAGGGGGATCCGGACTGGCTCTCCGAAGAAGAAAAACTCGTCCAGCGGATCTGTCAGGAATTTCCCTCCCGTGACCTGGGAGAAGGACCCGGCCTGCATTGGCTCAAACACCGCTACAGCGTCTCCTTCAAGATGCCGGATCTGTTTGAAAGGGGTTTCTTTGTCGATACGATCGAGGTGGCAGCCACCTGGGACCGGCTGTTCCATTTGTATCAACAAATGCGGAGGCATTTGCAGAGATACTGCCTTGTCCTCGCCCACTTTTCCCATGCCTACCCGGAGGGATGTTCCATCTATTTTACCGTTGTCGGCAGAACCGGTTCCCGGGAAAAAGATTTAAAGGTTTACCATCGGATCTGGAGAGAGGCGATGGAGAGTTGTCTGGAGGCGGGTGGCACGATCAGTCATCACCATGGGATCGGTCTGCTCAAGTCAGAATGGCTGCCCCGTGAGCTGGGGGGGGCGATGTCTTTTTTTAAGGAGATCAAGAAGAAGCTGGATCCCCAGGGCATTATGAACCCGGGAAAGATGGGGCTATGAAACAACCTGTGATCGATCTGGATCGAGTCTCGATGATCGTGACCTGTCCGGCTAACCTTCGTCTCAAAAAACTGGAGGAGCGGCTCCGGACGGAGGGGCTTTCGCTGGGATTTGCGGCCCCGTCGGGGAAAAAATTCACGGTTCGAGAGATCCTGGAAAAGAACGGCAGCCTTCTTGGGGAAGTCTGCATGGCCGTCCGGGTCCGGAGCCGTTACGGAGAGATTCAGACGAAAAAAGTTCCTCGGGCTGCCACCGGTCCGGATTTTAAAAAAATCTTCCTCGGCTCACACGGTCGTTACGGAAGGATTGAGGCAGCCACCTTTCGTGTGACCCCCATCCCTTTCAAGAGAGAACTGAAAGGGGACAAACGATTGATCCAAAGGATCCGGGAGGGCGGGCTTGAACCGGTCCGGGTTGTCCTTCGCCGAGGCCGGATAAAAATTGAATTAGCAGGAAGGCGTGAGGTAGTTTTGGCTAAAGAGAGGGTCCTGAAAAAATGGCTGAAGGAACGACGATAAGGGACTCAGCGACAGCAACCTCGCTCTGTTCCTCTTGCCCCAAACTGTGTCGATTCGCCTGTCCGGTCGCCTGGGCCGACCAAAATGAGGCGACGACACCCTGGGGGAAAATGGAGTCGATGAAGCTCTCCGATCAGGGGAAAATCCCGTTTGACGAAAAGACCGCCTCGCTCGCCTACAAATGCGTGACCTGTCGCGCCTCCCGGGAAACTTGTGAACTGGGCAACCCGGTCCCTGAAACCCTGCTTCACTACCGGGTCCGGGCGTTTGAAAAAGGGGTCTCTCCGCAAAGCGTGTATCGCTACGCGAAAAAATTCCAGCAAGAGAACAACCCGTTTGGCCAGGACCTCACTCAGAAACTCTCTCGACTCTACCCCAAGGCCCTGAAGCGTTCCAGCAAGATCGTCTACTTTCCCGGCTGTACGGAGATCCGTTATTTTCCGGAGACAATCGATCGGGCATTCCATTTTTTCCGTCGTCTCAAATTAGCAGTGAGCCTCTTTCCCGAACCGATTCAATGCTGCGGTTATCCGCTGCTGGCGGCCGGGGATTTTGAAAATTTCAGGGAGGTCGCGGAAATCCAGATCCCGACTTTGAGGAAATACCGGGAGGTCATTAGTGGGGCGCCTGCCTGCCTCTATACGATGGAAACGGTCTATCGTTCGCTGGGCTTCCGCTTCTCGACAAAATTTTTCCATGTCGCCGAAAAAATCCCCCCTCACCCCCCTTTTGCAAAGGGGGGACGGAGGGGACTTCCCCAAATCGCCTACCATGATCCCTGTTACCTGGGACGCTATCGGGGCGTTTATGAACAACCACGGCAAATGCTTGCGGCCTTGACTGGCCGGCCCGTGAAGGAATTCTTCCTTCACCACGAAAAGAGCGCCTGTTGCGGGGCCGGAGGGCTGTTGCCGATCACCTCACCGGAGACCGCAAAAAAAATCACCGAGGGACGTCTGGCGGAATTTTCTCAAACGGGGGCCGAGCAACTTGTCTCCGCCTGCCCCACCTGTCTGCATCGCTTTAAAAAAGCAGAATCCCGGTTGGAGGTAAAGGGGTTGCTTGATTTTCTATGAACCGGATTATTGTGAACCCAGCGGCAGGAGGGGGTCGACTCAGGGCCCTTTGGCCACAGCTCAAAAAGCTCCTGGAAAAGGGACTCGGTTCCTTTGAGATCAAGGAAACCGAATACTCCGGTCATGCCATGGAGATCGCCCGGGCTTCTCGACTCTCTTCTCTCGTGATCGCCTGCGGGGGGGATGGAACAATCCATGAGGTGGCGAATGGCCTCTTGAATATCCCAGCGGCGGAGCGGCCGGTCCTGGGGCTCCTCTCCTTGGGGACAGGAAGCGACCTGATTAAATCGCTTCAAATCCCCAAGCGGATTTCCCGACAGATCGAGGTGATTCTCCGGGGAAAGGAGCGGTCGATCGATAGCGGACTCATCTCTTGCACAACGGAGAGCGGCCGGAGGGAGCGTTTTTTTCTCAATGTGGCAGACG
>CAYYFU010000225.1:0-2800 GCA_964471095.1 uncultured Pseudomonadota bacterium | reverse complement strand
ACGTCGCAATCCGAGATCAATTTGATCCGCGCCCCCGCCTCGCGAACCCGGCGGATAAACTCCTCATGACGCGGCCGCTCCAGAATGACCACGGTCAGGTCCGGCACCTCGCACCCCTTCTTTTTGGCAACTTGTTTTAAATTCCACTCCGGCGGCTGGGTGATATCCACCGCCCCCCGCGCGATCGGACCGACCGCCAGTTTCTCCATATAGGTATCCGGGGCGTGTAAAAATTGTCCCCGCGCCCCCAGCGCAATGACCGAAAGGGCGTTCGGCCCCCCTTTCGCCGTGATCGTCGTCCCCTCCAGCGGATCCAGGGAAATATCGACGTACGGGCCGTTCCCCAGGCCGACCTTTTCGCCGATGTAAAGCATCGGCGCCTCGTCCCGCTCTCCCTCTCCGATCACAACGACCCCTTGAAATGGGATCGAGTTCAGCGCCTTGCGCATCGAATCGACCGCCGCCTGATCGGCGGCATGGTTGTCGCCGCGTCCCATCAACCGGGCCGAGGAGAGCGCCGCTGCCTCGGTCGCCCGCACCGCCTCTAAGGCAAGATTGCGATCCATTAAGTACCCCTCTTGTTGTTGACGATCACCTTCAACTCTTTTCCCGCCTTGAAAAACGGCACGCGACGAACCCCCAAGGAGACCTTCATTCCCGATTTCGGATTTCTTCCGACGCGGGGATCCCGCACCCGGACTTCAAAAGTCCCAAAACCCCGGAGCTCCACCCGGTCACCCGTCTTCAACGCCTCCGCCATGCTGTCAAAGATGGTATTGACGATCCGTTCCATATCCTTGTGAGAGATATGTGAGGCCTTCTCGGTTAACAATTGGACGAGACTGCTCTTCGTCATCGGTTCCTCCTTGTCGATCGCTAATAAACAACTCGAAGCCGCGGTCGGGCCGCGCGAAACAGCCACGACTCAAAAACCGCATCGGCTTCACCCCAAAACCTTTCCCAAAGACTCCGGTATCTCTTTTCCGGATAAAACACCTTCGGCTCCCCTTCAATCCCGGCCATTTGCGAGGCGACCTTGACCGCCTGTTGCAAGTTCCCGATCTCATCAACCAACCCTTGCTCCATCGCCTCACGTCCGGTGAAAATACGCCCATCGGCCAATCCCTCGACCTTGCCCGGCTCCAATTTCCTTCCCTGAACAACCGCCTCCTTGAATTGCGCGTGTAATTTTTTGAGTAAATCCTGAAAAAAGACCCTTTCTTCATCGCGCATCGGACGGGTGGGAGAGCCGATATCCTTAAAATCCCCGCTCTTCAGGGTCTCAGACCGGAGACGGAGCTGTTTGAGCAGCTCTTCGACATTGATGACTTCCATCCGCACCCCGATGCTCCCGGTGATCGTCCCGGCGTTGGCCAGAATCCGATGGGCCGGAAGGGCCACATAATAGCCCCCGGAAGTTGCCATACTCCCGAACGAGGCGACAACCTTCTTTTTTTCCGCGAGCCTCCTCACCGCGTCGTGGATCTCCTGGGCGGCGCCGACCGATCCTCCGGGCGAATCGATTCTGATCACGGCCGCCTTGACCTCGTCCGACTGCTCAATCTCCTCAAGCTCCCGCAAAACAGGGTCGGATTCAAAAATCCCCCCCTCAATTTTTACGATGGCAAGATTGCCCGCGGGGGCCGAGGAAAGATAGATCCACAACCCGACAAGCAGCAAAATCCCGACAAAAAAAAGACGCTTCATGATGATTTACGACTCACCCAAAAAAGCCCCCACCTCAATTTTTCGTTCCCGCTCATCCACGGAGTGAACGATCACCGTCTTTTGTTCCCCCAATTTGAAATCCAGTTCGGCATCGACAAGCCACGCCTCCAGACCCGGTTCAAGCTCAACGGCAAACCCTCCCCCTTTCCAGAGGATCTTGGCCTCATGGCGCGATCCAATGGTGAATTTCTTTAGGGCGGCGGGCCAGGGATCTTCACTCAGTTGTTTAATCCCCAATGAAATCCTTTCCGAATCTTTGTCCAGATGGAGGACGATCGCCTCCACCTCCTGACCTTTGGGGAAAAGCTCTTGCAGAGGACGGGTCGGCCGGACCCAATAAAGATCGGAGAGGTGCACCAAGCCATCAATCTCCGGGGTCAGACCGACAAACAGGCCAAAGTCGGTCACGTTCCGGACCGGCCCCTTGACCTTGGTCCCGACCGGAAATTTTTCTCCGATCGACCGCCAAGGATTCTCCAAAAGCTGTTTCATCCCCAAGGAGATCCGGCGCCCTTCCCGGTCCAGACCCAACACCACCGTCTCCACCTCATCCCCCGGTGAAACAATCTTGGAGGGATGCTTGACCTTGCGGGACCAGCTCATCTCGGAGATATGCAGCAACCCTTCAATCCCCTCTTCCAGGGCCACAAAGGCGCCGTAATCGGTCAAATTAACGATCCGTCCCTTGACCCGCGTTCCGATCGGATATTTTTCAACCCTCTCCCAAGGGTCGGGAGTCAGTTGTTTGATGCCCAACGAGACCTTTCCGTTCTCCGGATCCAGTTTCAGGATCTTGACCTTGATCTCATCCCCCGTCTTGAGGAGTTCCGAAGGGTGTCCGATCCGGGACCAACTCATGTCGGTCACATGAAGAAGACCGTCGATCCCGCCCAGGTCGACAAAGGCGCCGTAGTCCGTCAGGTTTTTTACCGTTCCCGTGATCACCGCTCCCTCGACGAGGTTTTGGAGCAAGTCCTGACGGGCAAAATCACGGTTCTTTTCCAGCAGGGCACGTCGGGAGACGATGATATTCCCTTTTCGCTTGTTCAATTTCAGGATTCTGAATTTTAGT
>CAYYFU010000224.1:0-2821 GCA_964471095.1 uncultured Pseudomonadota bacterium | reverse complement strand
TATCGGTCCAGATCACCCGTGGGACCTTCACTCTACATCCACATCCCGTTCTGCGAAGTGAAATGCGGTTACTGCGACTTCTTTTCCCTGCCACGCGGTCATGAGGACTTTGACCTCCAGAAGGAATATACCGATCAGCTTCTCAAAGAGATCAATGATCGTTCCCCCGAATTTTCAGAGAAAAAGATTCACTCAATTTTCTTCGGGGGCGGGACACCGTCCCTCCTCGATCCCCGATTGTTAGAAAAAATCCTGGATACCTTGTCGCAGAAGTTTTCATGGCAATCCGATACGGAGATCACGCTCGAGGCGAACCCAAAGACCGTCTCTTTGGATCGACTCAAGGCGTTTCGATCCTTGGGGATCAACCGCCTGTCGGTCGGCGTTCAGTCGTTTCAGGAAAAATACCTCAAATTTTTGGGGCGGATCCATTCCGGCGACGAGGCCAAGCGGACAATCGGCGACGCCTTTGCGGCCGGTTTCGAAAACGTGAATCTGGATCTGATCTACGGACTGCCGGATCAAACCCTATTGGAGCTAGAGGCCGATCTGGCAATGGCGGCCTCGCTCGGGACGACGCATCTGGCCGCGTATCAACTGACGATCGAACAGGGGACGCCGTTTGCGGCGCTCCAGCGGCGGGGTGAACTACAGATGTTGCCGGATGATCGGTTGGCGGAGATGTTCGAAACGGTGCGCGGCCGTTTGGAAAAGGCAGGTCTTATCCCCTACGAAATATCGAACTTTGCCCGGCCCGGATTCGAGTGCCGGCACAATATGAATTACTGGAATTATGGGGAGTGGATCGGGTTCGGGGCGGGGGCGGTCTCCTTCGCCTACCCCCTTCGCCGCCAAAACGTCCGTGATTTGAAAAAATACCTTGCCGGTCAGTGGGAGCAGGAGATCGAGACCATTTCTCACCAGACGGCGATGGGGGAGTTCCTGATGATGGGGCTTCGGAAGAAGCAAGGGGTCAGGGCGGCCGACTTTGAAGACAAATTTGGGGAAAAATTGACAACTGCCTTCCCGATCGTTGATAACCTGCGGGGCGGGGGATGGATCGAGTCGGATGGCTCCTCCTGGTGGCTCACGCCCCGGGGGATCCCGATGGCGAACTCGATTCTCGAGAAATTTCTATGACAGTCCTTCAGGCGGTGTTGCTCGGTGTTCTGCAGGGTCTGACGGAGTTTCTGCCGATCAGCTCCTCCGGTCATCTCGTGATCGTCCAGCGGTTGATGGGGTTGCAAGATCCCTCGCTCGTTTTCACCTTTGATATTGCGGTTCATGTCGGAACATTGCTGGCGGTGATCGTTGCCTTCAGCGCGGAGATTCGGGAACTGGTCCGGCGCCCCTTTTCCCGGCTGATGTTGATGCTGGTCATTGCAACCCTGCCGGCGGTTGTCGTGGGGCTTGGGTTTAAGGATCAGATCGAGGCGCTTTTTACCTCCCCCCGTGTCGCGGCGGTCGGTTTGCTCATGACCGGTCTGTTGCTCTGGCTCACCCGCTGGATCGGGAACCGTCAGGGTATCTCCCCCCATGGGCCGCGTCTTTGGGAGGCGCTCGTTGTTGGCTGCGCCCAGGCGGTAGCGATCACCCCGGGGATCTCCCGGTCCGGATCGACGATTGCGACCGGTCTCTACTGTCAATGGGACCGGAATTTTGCCGCCCGCTTTTCATTTTTAATGGCGATCCCGGCGATCGCCGGCGCCGCCCTCTTGCAGTCGTTTGAGTTGAACGCCTCAACACTCGCTCATACCGACCTTCTGTTGATTGGAATCGTCAGTTCGGGAGTGACCGGCCTGTTCGCCATCAAAATGCTGCTTTGGATCATCGGGCGTGGCCGGCTCCATTATTTTGCCTATTACTGCTGGGGGATCGGACTCCTAGCAACCTTTTTATTGTCCTGACGATACCCGCCCTGCCATGGTTGATATTGCGCCGTTAGAGATCTCCCTCCATCTGGTGCAGGCGGTCAGCGCCCTGCCGATCGGGATTGGCAGGCTGGCCGGGCGTCATGGCCCCCTGTCGATGCAATCGGGGGTGGTCCGGTTTGTGGAGGGGTATCGGGCGCCGTGCGCGGCATTTGGTTCGCTCTCCCTGTTGTGGGATCTCGGCCGCTCCACGGTGCGTCTGGCCTCGGGAGAGGTGAAGGGGGAGCGGGCGGCCGGTGAGCTGTTGGGGTCGGTCGGCGCGGTTGCCGCGTTATTGACCGTCGGTTTATCCACCTTTGCCCCGCCGAATCTCCAATGGTTCCGCCCCCAGATTGTCGTGATCGGCATGGCCGTCGAGGGGATGCGGCTCCTTTGGGCCGGGGCGAAGGACGGCGATTGGACCGCCCCGCTCGCCCACCTCCTGCTGCTCTCGAGCTTCGGGATCGGGGCGGTGCGGGGCCGGTTGCCGGTCCCGCCGCCGGTCGTTGCTCTTCCCCCCGAGCCGGTTTCCCCGTTGCGCCAGGTGGCCCAGGAGCCGGGGCTCGACGGTCATTTCGACCGGGCGGATGAGATCGCCGCGAGGATCGAACGATATCTGGCCAGGGGGAAGATCACCGATCTGCTAGAGGATGTTGAGGCGCTCAGGCCGGGGACGGTCGCTGCAATTCTTTCCCGCCACCCCTCCGGATTCAGAGAGATTCCGTTATCAGGGGTGCTGGATGATCTTCACCTGAGCCGAACCGTCCGGTGGCAGAAGGTCGAGGTCAGAAGGAGGGGGGAGAGGGAGGTTATCAGAACATATTATCAGGTGGATCGCGGGGCCAGATCCCACGGGTCTGCCTCCCGAAGGAACGGGGGGGAGGAGGTGGAAACGGTCGCTGATGAAAGTA
>CAYYFU010000223.1:0-2883 GCA_964471095.1 uncultured Pseudomonadota bacterium | reverse complement strand
CCAAAAACCGAAGATCGTTTTCAAAAAACATCCGGATATCGGTGATCCCCCGTTTCAGCATCGCGAGTCGCTCAACCCCCATCCCGAAGGCAAAACCGGTCACCTGATCGGGAGGGTAACGAACCGCCCGAAACACCTGGGGATGAACCATCCCACAACCGACCACCTCAAGCCACTGACCGTTCCCCCCGGCCGGCTCCCACCAGACATCGAGTTCGGCGGACGGTTCCGTAAAAGGAAAGTAGCTGGGTCGAAACCGGACCTTGGCCTTTCTCCCAAAAAAAAGTTCCAGAAAACGGGTCAGCGTCCCTTTGAGATCCGAGAAACGGACCCCTTCTCCTACTACCAACCCCTCCACCTGATGAAACATCGGGGAATGCGAGAGGTCCGAGTCACGCCGATAGACAACCCCGGGCGCGATCATCCGGATCGGTGGCTTCTGTTTTTCCATGACATGGATCTGCACAGGCGAGGTGTGGGTGCGAAGGAGTAGGGGCGCTGCTGGCTGCGCCCCCCCCTCAATATAAAATGTATCTTGCATATCCCTCGCCGGGTGATGCGGCGGAATATTCAGCGCCTCAAAATTATAATAGTCGCTCTCGATCTCCGGCCCTTCAAAGATATCAAAACCGAGCGATTCAAAGATCGCCTCGATCTCCTCTTCGGTTTGCAAGACCGGATGCAGGGTCCCGGGGAGAACCTCACGCCCGGGAAGCGTGACATCGATCGATTCTTCCTGGGCCCTCCGCTCCTGTTCCAAGACCTTCAGTTTTTCAAGCGAAAGCCGACATTCCTGTTCAATCCTTTCTTTCAGCTGATTCGCCTGGGCACCGATCACCGGCCGTTCCGTTTCCGAGAGTTCCCGCAAATGATGCAAAACCTCGGAGAGATGCCCCTTTTTACCCAAATAGCGGGCCTTGACCTCCAGAAGTTCTTGCGGCGATCTTGCCCGCTGGATCTCTTCACGAAAACTTTTTTCCAGGGAGTCGAGTTCCATCGATCCTATTTAACCCTTTCGATCACCTGTCGAAACGCCTGGGGATCGTGAATCGCCAGTTCGGAAAGCATCTTGCGGTTGACTTGAATATTCGCCTTGGCAAGTTTTCCCATCAGTTTGGAGTAAGAAAGGCCTGCCTCGCGGGCCGCAGCCCCGATGCGTGCGATCCAGAGTCCCCGAAAATCACGCTTTTTCAGTTTCCGATGCTCGGTCGCATACCGATCCCCACGCTTGACCGCCTCAATCGCGGTCCGGATCAACCGAGACTTTCCTCCCCGATAACCGGCAGCCCGCTTGAGGATAGCCTTCCGCCGCCGCCGTGTCTTGAATCCTCCTTTAGCTCTAGCCATAAGGTAACAACCTCCTTAATACCCGCTCATCCGCGGGATGAACCAACGTGGAAACCCGGAGTTTCCTCTTTCGCTTCGGCGCCTTGCTGGTCAGAATATGGCGCAAAAACGCCTTCCCTCTTTTGAAATGCCCCTTGGCGGTCCGCTGGAAACGCTTGCGAGCCGCCCGGTTCGTCTTCAGCTTCGGCATATGAACTTTCCTTTCTGTTTACTGTGGTGCCAACACCATAATCAACATTCGACCCTCGAGGGTCGGGGGATGTTCTATCTTCGCCATCTCCTTCACCTCATTCAAAACCCGATTCATCACTTCACGTCCGCGAACGGTGTAGGCCATCTCTCGGCCTCGAAACACGACCGAAACCTTCGCCTTGTTCCCCTCTTCGAGGAACCGCTTGATGTGACGCACCTTAAATTGAAAGTCATGCTCATCCGTATTCGGGCGCATTTTGACTTCCTTTAAATGAATCACGGTCTGTTTTCGCTTCGCCTCGTGCGCCTTCTTTTTCTGGATGTACTTGTATTTCCCGTAATCCAAAATTTTGCACACCGGCGGGCGGGCGGTCGGTGAAACCTCCACCAGATCCAACCCAACCTCCTGGGCCCTTTTCAGGGCGTCATCCGTTCTCAACACGCCTAACTGCTGTCCGGCTTCGTCAATCACCCGGACTTCCGGCACTCGAATCCGCCGGTTGATCCTCAGTTCCTTTTCGATACGATTCACCTCCTTTTACGATCGATTCGTCACTTCCTGGAGAATGCGTTGTTCCAACTCGTCGGGTGACAGGGAACCCAAATCCCCTTTTCCATGACCCCGAACACTCACCTTCCCCTCCGCCGCCTCTTTCTTGCCCACGATCAGCATGTAGGGAATTTTCTGCTGTTCCGATTCCCGAATCTTGTGGCCCAGTTTTTCATCCCGCCCGTCAATTTCGACCCGGATATTTTTCCGTTTCAACCGTTCCTGAAGCCCTTCCGCATACGGATTCTGTTCCTCCGCAATCGGCAGGATCATCACCTGAACCGGCGCCAGCCACAAGGGGAAATTACCGGCGGTCTGTTCAATCAACACCCCAAAAAACCGCTCCAGGGAACCGAGCAGGGCCCGATGGACCATGATCGGCTGTCTGCGTTGTCCATCCTTGTCGACAAAGGTGAGGCCAAATCGCTCCGGCAGATTGAAATCAACCTGGATCGTCGAACACTGCCACTTCCGACCCAACAGATCCTTGATCTTGATGTCAATCTTGGGACCGTAAAAAACCCCCTCCCCCGGATCGACCTGATAGGCAACCCGCTTTTTCAGCGCATTTTCGAGCGCGGAGGTGGCCGCCCGCCAGTTCTCCTCCGAACCGACAAATTTATCCGGTCGCGTGGAAAGATCAACCTCGTACTCATGAAAACCAAAGGTGCGAAGCATCCCCAGCGTAAAATCAAGCACCCGGACGATCTCCTCCTCCAGTTGATCGGGACGGCAAAACAGATGCGCGTCGTCCTGCGTGAACCCGCGGACCCGGAGCAGGCCATGCAAGACAC
>CAYYFU010000222.1:0-2892 GCA_964471095.1 uncultured Pseudomonadota bacterium | reverse complement strand
GAACGGCGCTGATGCGTGAAAAAGGGGTTTTCGTGACCCAGCAGTGGGTCCCCCTCGCCAAAATCTCTCCTCACCTGCGAGAGGCGGTCTTGTACGGCGAGGACCTTGATTTTTATCGGCATCACGGGATCGATTTTCATGAACTCCGGGCGTCGATCCAGAAGAACTGGAGGCAAAAACGGTGGGCCCGTGGCGCCTCCACCATCACCATGCAGCTGGCCAAGAACCTCTACCTGTCAACGCGAAAGACGCCGGTCCGCAAACTGCTGGAGGTCATCATTACCTTTGAACTGGAGTGGCTGCTGCCAATGGATCGGATATTGGAGATTTATCTGAACGTGATCGAGTGGGGACCTCGCCTTTACGGCGCCGAGGCGGCTGCCCAACACTATTTTAATAAATCGGCAGGTTCCCTGGGCCCCCTGGAGGCGGCGTCTCTTGCCGCCATCATCCCCAACCCACGGCTCTACAACCTTCCTCGTTACCGTCGCTACGCCGAGAAGAGAAAAAACTGGATCCTGTATCGGATGTATCGCCCGCCGGAGGCACCGGCAACCCCGGAGCCGCCCCCGGAGGAACCGGTTCCCCCGCCCGAGCTGATGGAAGAGATGACAACCGAACCACCGGAACCAGAACCCTTGCCTCCGGAAAGCGAACCTGCTATAGAACCAGCCCTATGAAAAAAATCGCGCTCATCGTCGCCGGGTTTCTCGGTCTGCTGGTCGTCGCAGTCATTGTCCTCCCTTTTGTGGTCGATGTGAACCGGTTCAAGGGGCCGATCCTGCAAAAGGTCGAGCAGAATATCAACGGCAAGGTCAGTCTGGGGAAGATCGGCCTGAAACTTTTTCCCTTCATCGGGCTTAGGTTAGAAGAGCTCTCCGTCCAGAACCTCCCTGGGACGCCGTTTGGCGAGACACCGGTCGTCAAGCTCTCCGAACTCGACTTCAGGGTCCATCTCAAAAGCATCCTGCAGAGACGGATCGTGGCAAGCCTCCTGTTGAGAGCTCCGGAGATCCAATTGATCAAGACTGCCGAGGGGTCCAATGTCGATCTGCTGATCAAAAAACCTGCGGCCGCCCCGACCCCTCCCGTCGAAGAGAAGAAGGAGGAGAAAGGCGAGGCGAAACCGGGGTTGATCCGGGATATCGTGGTGGAGAGGGTCTCCATCAAGGATGGACTTCTTGTCTCTGATGACCGGACCGCTGGAAAGCCGCCGATGAAGATCTCCGGCCTCCGCTTGGAGGTCACCAACGCGGTCTTGACCGACACCTCCAAGCCGATCGGCATTGATCTGGGGCTTCACCTGTTCGACGCCGCCGAGGAGAATGTCGCGTTTCAGGCCCAAGTCTCCGCCGACCAACAGGCCAAGGTCGCCAAGCTGGAGAATGCCAAGCTCATTTTGGCCGGCTCCGAGATCGGCATGAACGCGACGATTGAGGGTTATGACACGCAGAAGAAGGTCGATGCACTCCTTTCGGCCCCCGCCTTCGCAATGAAGTCGGTCTTCTCGCTGGTGCCCGACGCCAAGAAGTCACTGCCGCCTGATACCCGGCTGGATGGCTCGCTGGCCCTCAACGTCACCGCGAAGGGGACGCCGGAATCGATGGACATCGACCTAACCGTTGATCTCAAGCCGGCCGGCATCCAGTACGGCGAGACGTTTGTGAAGGCGGCAGGATCCCCGATGGACTTCGGGCTGAAGGTTCATTACACGCCGACGAACCCTCAAGTTTCCGGCTCACTCTCGCTCGCCGCGTTCCGTTCCACCAAATTTTCCCTGACCAATGTCAAGAGCGCCTTCTCTTATGCAGGAAAAATCGCCCGGTTGAACGATCTTGGATTTGATCTGATGGACGGGCATTTTGCCGGTTCCGGTCTCTTTGACATGAATTCGCCAAAACCGGGCTGGGATTTTTCCTTCAAGATTGAGCACCTCAATATGGACAGCGCCTTGACCACCACCGCCGATTTAAAGGATCTGCTGACCGGGAACGGGAATCTGGATCTCTCGATCAAGGGAACCGGCAACAGCGCCGAGGATGTGAAGAAAACGCTCGCCGGTCAGGCCCAGTTTGCGCTTCGTGACGGCGAGCTCAAGGCAATGAATCTCGGCCCCGCCCTCTTCTCCGAAAAACTGCTCGGGGTGTTGGGCAGTGTCACCGCCGGGGCGCCCGCCTCATTGCAGAGCTCCAAGTTTCAGGAGCTGGCGGGTCGTTTCACAATCCAGGACGGAAAGGTGATCTTCCCCGAAACCACAATGGCGAGCGGAGGGGATCTGGTGCAGATGTCGGGGACGATCGGTCTTGACCAAAAACTCGACCTTTCCGGCAGATACCTGCTCTCCAAGGAAAGCACGGAGGGGTGGATCACGAACGCCAAGTTCCGCCCGTATCTGACCGACAAAGAGGGACGGTTTATCCTTCCGTTCAAGATCACCGGGGAACTGAAGAGCCCGATGATCCTGCCGGATGTCGCCTACGTAGGTGAGCTGGCCGGCAAGGCGCTGGCGGGGGCCGCCAAGGAAGAGGTGAAGGCACGGGCGGCGCAGGAGATCCAGAAAGCTGCCCCAAAGGCGGAAGAGGCAGCCAAAGAAGAGGTTAAAAAGGCGGTCCCGGATATCGGCAAGGAATTTAAAAAGCTCTTTTAAAAGCGCTCATTTGATGTTACAATCCACGCGATTCAGTCATGAGGGGGGACACCAAATGTTTCTTAAAAAAATGATCTGCTCGTTTCTGTTTTTTTCCATCTTTATTTCATTTGTTCTCCTAACCGGGGGGAGTTGGGGTTGCGGGGCATCGACCCGGGCCTCGACGGGGGAGACCACCTCCACCGGTGCAGTCTCCGATCTCTCGACCCTTCCTAATCTCGATCTTTCCGCCGCCGATACCTCTT
>CAYYFU010000221.1:405-2897 GCA_964471095.1 uncultured Pseudomonadota bacterium | reverse complement strand
CGCGTAGAGGATCCGGCGGTGGACCGGCTTCAGGCCGTCCCGCGCGTCCGGGATCGCCCGCCCGATGATCACGCTCATCGCGTAATCGAGGTAGGAATCCCTCATTTCGTCTTCGATATTGACCGGGATCGTCTCGGCAGAACGCGGCATGGCCCATTTTTTCGTTCAAAAGAGGGGTAAAGTCAATTTGTATTGACACCTGGAGCCAGTTGGTACATAGCGGCCATGAAGAGAGGAATTACCGCGGGCCCGCGCCGAATCAAGATTCGCGGGCCTCAAATTCAAATCGGAAGGGGGTGAAATCAAATGACCAAAGGCGAACTCGTTGCATCGATTGCCAAGGATTGCAAATGCTCCAAGGCGGTCGCTGAAAAGGTGCTGAATTCCGTCACCTACAACATCACCAAGTGCCTGAAGCGAAAGGACAAGCTGACGCTGACGGGATTTGGAACCTGGCAGGTTGCCAAACGGCGTGCCCGTAAGGGTCGCAACCCGCAGACAGGAGCGGAGATCGACATCCGCGCTGCGAATGTCCCAAAATTCCGTCCTGGCAAAGAGCTCCGGAAGGCTGTTCAGTAGTCTTGAGGCCGCTCCGAGTGATTTGAAAAAACCCCTTTACGATCGGTAAAGGGGTTTTTTATTGTTACTTAAATGAAGCGGAACCTTAAGATCCTGACCGTGCTCGACCCCTTTCCCGGGTACAATTTTCGCAAAGATACGACCCATCTTCTGCTGCTCAAACTTAAAGAACGCGGCCATCAACTATTTTACGCCACCCCCGCCTCCCTCTTTTTTGAAAGGGAGCCGCAGGTGTCGGCCCGCCCGTGTGCCGTGCATCCCGAGGAGCCGTACTTCTCGTTCCGGCAAACCGAGACCCGGCCGGTGGCCGACTTTGACCTGATTCTGATGAGAAAGGACCCCCCGGTCGAGACCTCCTATATTCATGCCACCCAAATCCTTGCCGCGGTCGAGCCAAGGGTTTGGATCATCAACCGCCCCTCTTCCCTGCTCCGTTACAACGAGAAGCTGATGATCATGCTCTTTCCCGCCTTGATCCCAAGGACCCTTGTCACGGCCGATGAAGACAAGATCTCCCGATTCATCCGGGAGATGGGAGGAACGGCCATCCTGAAACAGCTGGATTCTTACGCCAGCCTCGGGGTTCACAAGGTCGGACCCCATCTGGAAGAAATCCCCCTGCCTACCATGACAGGGGGCGGACGGATCCCGGTGATGGTTCAGGAGTCGTTGCCGGTCGAACAGGGGGAAAAAAGGGTCTTTATGATCGACGGGGAGCCGTTGGGGGCCCTGCTTCGTCTCCCGCCGACCGGCGGATTTTTGACCAGTCCGGACCGGGGAGGGGTTTTACAAAGGACCGAACTAACCCGACGGGAGCGGGAGATCTGCGCTGAGCTGAAACCGTTTCTGCAACAGAACGGGATCTTCTTTGCCGGGGTCGACCTGATTGACGAGCGGCTGACCGAGATCAACATCACGAGCCCCGGGCTGCTCTGGGAATGGGGTGAGGTGGATGGTGTCGACCATGCCAAGGAGATGATCGACTTGATTGAGGGAAAATGGCAAGATTAAGTACCGAGTGGCCTTGGGTCCTGTCACTTCGGAAAACTTTTGGCTGCGTCCGGCCACAGGCCGTGACGGTCCAAAAAGTTTCCCTCGTGCCACCCAATGCCATTCGCTGCCTTACCTTGTTCCTCATATTATTCCCCACACTCCTTTATGCCTGGAACGAGTCGGACCATCAGGCGCTTGGGCGCCTGGCGCTTCAGGAGGTTGCCCCGGAATGGGGTCTCGACCAACCGGTCACCGTTCACCCCTTAAGTTCTCTTCTGGCAAAACTGCCGGAGGAGATTGGTGATCCCTGGCATTTCGCGGATTGGCTTGGCATTAACCCCGCCATCGATTTGGAGAAACCAACTCCGGAATTGGTCAGCCGTCAGCAGGCGACACCGCTCGAGATCCTCTCGCTCTACTCGATCGATCCGGACGACGGCCGGGATCAGGACCTTTTTGACCGGGATGAAAAAGGGAGGGTCAAGGCACGGTACCGGGACCAGAAATGGTTTGGCCCCCCGCGGGGGGCCGACTCCCAAGCCTTCCGTCATATTGAGAAGCCGCCGTTTTCGATCCGGCATCCGGTCGCGACCTTCGGATTTCCGTTGCGGTCGGTCGGCGAGGCGACCTGTCGCGCCCAGCTCTGGTATCTGGTTTCCCAGCTCGCCTTCAGTCTCGGGGAAGATTACTGGGGATGGCGATTTCTCGCCAACTCCTTTCACTACCTCCAGGACCTGCACAATCCGTATCACGCCGCCCAGATCACCCCGCGAATGGTGGTCCAAGGGTTAAAGAATTACCTGGCCGGCGGGTGGAGGAACGGATTTGTGGCGACCTTCGCCGATCTGGTTTCGAAATCCCATCGATCCTTTGAGAAATATGTCTCCGACCCACCCCCCGAGGCCGAACCCCTTAAAAGG
>CAYYFU010000221.1:0-395 GCA_964471095.1 uncultured Pseudomonadota bacterium | reverse complement strand
AGGCGGCAAAGATTTTATCCAGGCAGGAGAGATCCGGGCGCTTGCCATACAGGTCAGGAACGAGTCCAGCCTGCTTTTTCCGGAACTATCTGAATTGACGGGAGAGAGGCAACGGATCTTTGAGAGGGTCAGCCGGCAATTTGCCTCGACCGGAAGGGTCCTGCGGACCGCCGTCCGGCTCTCCCGGCAGGAACGGGGGAAAAAGAATCCCCAACAACTGTTTGAGGAAATTAACCAACTGCTTTAGGAAGATGAAAGAGATCCTGTGTGTTCTGAGCCGTCGCCTTCGCGACCTCGTCGAGTGAGATTCCCCGCAACCTGGCCACCGCTTCTGCCACCTTCACGACAAAGGCCGGTTCGTTCCGCTTGCCACGACACGGCTCGGGGGCAAGAAA
>CAYYFU010000220.1:0-2898 GCA_964471095.1 uncultured Pseudomonadota bacterium | reverse complement strand
GGCCCTCTCCAATCTGGCCTCGCTTCATCTGGATCGGGGGGAGCAGGAAAGCGCGGTCAAGGTTTTAAAGCGGCTTCAGGAGACCGATCCGAACAATCTCGATGTGCAACTGAAGATCGCCCTGATCTATTACGAGGCCAAGAGGTATGAAGAGGCGATCCGGACCTTTCAGGAAATCCGAGTCCATTCCGGATCCGACCGCGTTGTTTATTATCTCGGGGTTGTCTACGAGAACGTCAAGAGAGACGAAGAGGCCCTTCGGGAGTTTGCCCGGATCGAACCTCCCTCCCGCTATTTTAAGGAGTCGCGTCTCCATGCCGCTTTTTTGCTGAACCGTCAGAAAAAAACGGACGAGGCGATTGAGGTCTTGACCCAGACGCTGGCCCAGTTGCCGCAAGAAACGGATCTCTATGAGTATCTGGGAGAACTGTACAGCCTCAAGGGACGGTTCGATGAAGCGGTGGCCCTCCTGAAAGAAGGTTTGCGGAAAGTGGAGGAAAAGGAGCCGCTCCACTATAGTCTTGGGTTGGTGTACGACCGGGCCGGCCGTTATCTGGAGGGGATTGAGGCGATGCGCCAGGTTTTGAAGCTGAATCCCGACAATGCGAGCGCCTTGAATTATATCGGTTACACCTACGCCGATCATCAGATGAGAGACAAGCTGGAGGAGGCGCTTATCCTGATCCAAAGGGCGCTGCTCTTGAAACCGGAAGATGGATTTATCACCGACAGCCTCGGCTGGGTTTACTACCAAAAGGGGGATCTGGATCAGGCGTACCTTTATATTCAGAAGGCGTATGGTCTCGTTGTGGAGGAGCCGACCATCACCGAGCATCTGGGGGACGTCTTTCTGGCTCGAGAAGAGAAACTGAAGGCCCTCAAGTATTTTGAGGAATCTCTTGCGATTTTGCAAAAGAAGGAAGATTCTGAAAAAGACCGGCAGCGCCTCAGGGAAAAAATTGAAAAAATTAAAGGGAATCTTTAAATTTGCCGGATGTTTCGGATGCCTGCTGATTCTTTCTGCCTGCGTCCCCGGGGCGCGATCGGTCTCCTTGCCGAAAGACTCCTTTTCACCCGAGATCAAGAGAGAGCTGGTTGATTCCTTGAGGCAAAGAGAATCGACCGTTCGGAGCCTCAAGGGAAGGGGGATGTTGCGCCATGGTTCCGCGCTGTTTCGGCACGGAGGAGAGGTGGTCTTTGCGGTTCGGTCACCGTTGGACTTCCGATTCGACGGGCTCACCGATCTGGGGATTTTTGAGTATCAGCTTGTTTCGCGGGGAGGGGAATTGACCGTCTTTTGGCCGACCCAGGGGAGGTACTTTCGCGGGATCGGGAGCTCGGAGGAGTTGGACCGGTTTCTTTCCGTCCCGCTGTCGACGGAAAAAATGGTCGGTCTTTTCTTGACCCACCTTCTTCTCGAGGCGGAGGGGGATTATCGCCTGCTCTCCCGCAAGGGGGGGCTGTTGCTCAAGGGGAATCGAAGCGAGATTCGGATTCAAATGGAAGCGGATGAGTACCTGCCGGTTGAAGTCCGGCTCTTCGATCTGGAAGGAAAAATGATCTATCGTTTGGCGTATGAGGACTTTGTCTCCGAACGGGGGATCTCGTTTCCGCGAAAAATCCGTGGACAAGGGAAAGGTTCACGGTTGGAGTTTCTGGTGGAAGAGATTCAACTGAACCCGGTCCTGGCGCATGAGGTTTTTGAAATTGAGATTCCGGAATCCACCGTCCGTGTCTTTGAATAGACACGCACTGCTCTTGTTTTGTCTCTGCCTTTTTGCCTGCGATTATCGCGCGCCGAAAGATCCCGAGACGCTTATCTGGCACCTGGGCGCAGAGCCGGCGACCTTGAATCCGATCACGGCGACCGATGCCTACGCCTCCCGCATCGACAGTTTTATTTATGACACCCTGATTGAACGGGATAACCGGACACTGGAATGGAAGCCGAAAATGGCCGAGCGGTGGGAGATCTCCGCGGACCGACTGCAGTTTACCTTTGTCCTCCGCGAGGGAATTCGGTGGCATGATGGCCAACCGGTCACGGTGGAAGATATTGTTTATTCCTTTGAACGGATCATGGATCCCCAGGTCGATGCGCCGCACCTCCGGGTCTACTATCAGGATATTACTCGGGTGGAGAAGGTGGGCCCGCGGGCGGTCCGTTTTACCTATCGCCGTCCCTATTTTCTGGCGCTGGAAATCTGCGGGACGATCCCGATCCTGCCGCGGCATCTCTTTGGTCCGGGGAGCGATTTTAATCGGGACCCGCAGGGGAGGGGACCGGTTGGCAACGGACCGTATCGGTTTATCGAATGGCAGACCGGAAAGAAGATCCTGCTGGAACGGAATGAGGATTATTGGGGGAAGGCGATCGGTCGGATGCCGGAGATCCGTCGGATTGTTTTTCAGATTGTGGCGGATGACACGGTGGCGTTGCAGGTCTTGAAGAAAGGGGGGCTTGATTTTGCCGGTCTCCGTCCGATCCAATGGATCCGGCAGACCGGGTCGACCCGCTTTGCACGGCGCTTTGAAAAATACCAATTTTATACCCCAAGCTACAGCTATGTCGGCTGGAACATGCGACGCTCCTTTTTTTCGGACCGGCGGGTCCGCCAGGCGCTGACCCGGCTGATCCATCGCGAGGCGATTTTGAAAAAACTGAATTTTGGGCTTGGCCGGGTGGTGACCGGTCCTTATTACGTTGCGACCGAGGACTACAACCCCGAGGTCCCGCTGATTCCTTACGATCCGGTTGAGGCGGTGCGGTTGCTGGAAGAGGCGGATTGGATCGATCGCGACGGCGATGGGTGGCGGGACAAGGATGGCCGTCCGTTTCGTTTTGAGTTTTTGATTTCGTCGGGAAGCCGATTTGCGGAACGGTTTGCGAACATTATC
>CAYYFU010000219.1:1099-2905 GCA_964471095.1 uncultured Pseudomonadota bacterium | reverse complement strand
CTTGGGCCTGGCCGACCTGGACGGGGACGGGATCAAGGACCTGGTGACCGGCAAAAAGACCTATAATTGGTATGGAATCGACAGTGACGTGAAGCTCGGTCAGCAGGTGATCCAGGAACAGTTGCTGGAACTGAAAAAAAAGAAAAAGAAAGTGGATGAAGAGGCGGATCGGGCGATGACCGAGAAAATTCGGGAGATGACGCAAAAGATTGCCGCGGTGTCCCATCGGCCCAATTTTCCGTTTGAGGCCCATTATGCGGATGTCACTATCGTCAATGCCTGGTGTGCCCCGGGAGGGAAGGTCATGGTCTACCGAGGCCTGTTTGATCCCAAGGAAGGGTTGGTCCGTTCGGGGAATGATGCTGAGCTTGCGGCGGTCCTCGGCCATGAGATTGCGCATGCGACGGCCCGTCATGTCACGGAGTCGCTTTCTCGCAATAGGAGCCTTCTGCTCGTTGGACAGGCGGCGATGACGGCGATCAGCGTTTCGGGGAGTGGCATGGTGCAGGATATGTTTAATCGGGTCGTCAACCAGGGGATCAATCTTTATCTCCCGGCCTACAGTCGGAAGAACGAATCCGAGGCGGACCGGATCGGACTCACCTATATGGCCAAGGCCGGTTACAACCCCCAGGCGGCCGTTGACCTCTGGTACCGGGCCTGTAAAAAAAGAGGTGAAAAAACAAGCATTTACGCTTCACATCCGGCCAGTTGCGAGCGGGCCAAGACGCTCGAAAAACTCCTCCCCGAGGCGATGGTTGAATTTAAAAAAGTCGATTGACAAAGGGGCTCTTCTAAGCGATTTTGAAAATCACTTTCAAAATGGAAGCCTCCGTCGCCCTCTATAAAAAACGCCTCCGCGAACGTGGACTCAAGTCGACCCACCAACGGGACCTGATTGTGCAGGAATTTTTCCGAAAACATCAGCATTTGACGGTGGAGGAGTTGCTGGCGAAGGTCAGGGGCCTCGACCCGACGATCGGTTTCGCGACCGTCTATCGCACCCTCAAACTTCTGACGGATCTGGAATTGGCCTTGAAGCGGGAATTTGGCGGGGGGCGTGCCCGTTTTGAGCAGGTGACCCATCGGCATCATGATCACCTGATTTGTACCGATTGCGGCAGTATCGTTGAGTTTGAGAATGATGCGATCGAGAAGTTGCAGGAAAAGGTCTGCCGGAAATACCGGTTCCAGCTGATCCAGCACAAAATGGAACTCTACGGCTGCTGCGAAAAATGTTCGGCCAAAAAAGGAAAGAGCGATGATCGACATTAGTTATCAACAAATTTTGTTCGCGGGGTTTATCGCCGGATTTACGATCTATCTGGGTCTGCCGGTTGCCCTCTGGAGGGGATCGCCCAAGGTGCGTGTTTTCTTGAGCGCCGCCTCGGTCGGGATCCTGCTGTTTCTGTTTGTGGAGATTACCTACCATGTGATGGAGCAGGTGGAGTCGGCGATGAAGCTCGCGGTGATGGGTTATCGTGACATCAGAGATCTTTGGTTATTGAGTGGGATTTTTGTTGGTGGGTTTGCCACCTCTCTTTTGACACTGCTTCTTTTTGAAACACGGATGATCCGGCATCCGCATGGTTCGGGATCCCATTCTCCCGTTCGGATTGCGCTGATGATTGCGATCGGGATCGGACTACACAATTTTAGCGAGGGACTGGTGATCGGCCAGCAATTTTCCAACGGCGCCCTTGATCTGGGACTTCTTCTGGCGGTTGGGTTTGCGCTGCATAATGCCACCGAGGGGTTTGGGATCGCCGCCCCACTGACCGAGCATCGCTCTTCGATTCCTCTGCT
>CAYYFU010000219.1:0-1089 GCA_964471095.1 uncultured Pseudomonadota bacterium | reverse complement strand
CTCTGCTTTTGTTGCTGGGCTTGAGCGGCGGCGGGCCTACCCTTTTGGGGACTATTCTGGGGACACGGTGGACCTCCGAGCCGGTTGAGGCGCTGTTTCTGTCGCTGGCAGCCGGGGCGATCCTGTACATCGTTGGGGAACTGATTCACCTGGGAAGGCTTCGTGGGGGGCACTTGACAGCGACCCTGGGACTCTTGATCGGATTTTTTATCGCCTTTGCGACCGATCTGGTGATTGAGCGGGCCACCACGGTAGGATTCCTTAACAAGGCGGATCAAAAGGTCATTGCGATGCATGCCGGGGACTTTTTTTTTGAGCCGAATCGGCTGGAGCTCCAGGCCGGACGTCCCGTCAAGATCCTGATTGAGAATCGGGGTGAGGTTGAACATGAGATTGAGTTTCTCGGGCTGGGGCAGGAGATTGAACAGGTGATCCCCTGGCAGGGGCGGGGGCTCGTACTCCTTTATCCGCGCCGCTCCGGCCGCTTTCCCTTTATCTGCGATCTTCCCGGCCATCTCATGAAAGGGATGCGCGGCGAACTTTGGGTGCATTAAATTTAAATCCTTGACAGACAGAGCTCTTTCCGATTACACCAAAGCCCAATAGTGATATTGAAAATGATTATCAATTTCCAAACCATAAAGGAGGCGGTCATGAAGAAGGTAATTTTAGTGGCGTTTGTTCTGCTGCTCGCCGGGATGCACCTATCCACACTCGAGGCGAGCTCCGGACCCAAGGTCCAATTGGCGGAGGAAGCCGCTGAGGGAGCGAATGAGGAGGGGCTGCAGAGACTGGGGAATTTTGGAAAATTCCATCTGTTTGGCTATGGGGAGATGCACTACAACGGCCGGATTGGCGCGGGGGCGAATGAGATCGATTTTCATCGCCTAGTACTGGGGGTTGGTTATGATTTTAATGATTGGCTCCAGTTTCGCTCCGAACTTGACTTTGAACATGCCTTTACCGAGCCGGAGCTGGAATTCGCTTATCTCGATTTCCTCCTGCAGGAACGGGTCAACTTCCGGGTCGGGAGCCTCCTGGTCCCGATTGGGGTGATCAACCAGCACCATGAACCGCCACTCTTCTACA
>CAYYFU010000218.1:0-2924 GCA_964471095.1 uncultured Pseudomonadota bacterium | reverse complement strand
CTCCTCGATCGGATGCTGGGTAAAGATCTCGACACGGTGGGGATGGGTTTTAAAGGGGTTCTTCTCATTTTCAAACCCCTCCCGATTGATCGCCACATGACAGGATTCGCAGCGGTCAACCGTCCCCCAGGTCACCTCCCCCCCCCTTCCCGACGCCTCAATCACCACTTGCCGAATTTCCAAACCCCGAGCTCGGATCGACGCAATCTTCTTTTCTAATTTAACCAAGGGTTCGAGCTCCTTTTTCTCCAAACCCTTCCACTGTTCGAGCTCGGCATGAAAGAGATCCCGTTTCCCTTGGATCTCCGCAACGGACACTCGGGCCTCTTCCACCTTTGACTTGAACCCCTTCAACTCCTCTTCGAGCTCATCATATTCCTTCTGATACGCCTCCGCGGTCGCGGTCCGCCCCTCTTCCAAGGCGTGCTTCCATTCATAGTAAATCTCGTCCTGATCCGCCTTGGCAAAACCGTAGCGCTGTTCGGCATCGGAGAGCCGTATTTGACGTTCCGCCAGCTGTTTGGCGACGTTGCGATGCCCCGGTCCTTCCATCCGGATTTCCGCCTCTTCGATCTTCAGACGGATTTTTCTCAAGGAGTCGAGATCGGAGGCCTGCTTCACGGCCTGCAACTCCCCTTCGGTCCGCTTCAACTCCAGGAGGTTAAATTCACGCTGGTACTGTTTCCAGCTCCGCCGGACGACAAATTCGTCAAGAAAGGCCCAGAGGGAGGCCAGCAAGAAAATCGAGGCCAACACAAAGAATATTTTGGAGGCAGATTTTTCTTCGATCGGGTCTGTTTCTTTGGGCGGCATGTTCGTCTCAGGGGTTAAAAGTTAAGCCCAACCCATGGCAGCATACAGATATATTTAATGTTCAAGGTCCAGCGAAGCAGCATTTTGATCGGAAGTGCCATCATGGTCAGGAAGAGAAACGCCACGATTCCGTAGCGAACCGCCCCCAGCTCCTGCAACCGCTGACTTGTCTTCTGCTTCCACAGATAATAAAAAACACCGATCGAATAATAGGCCCCGATGAGGCCCAGACCGAACACCGCCGCGACGACCTGATTGCGCAAAACATCGATCCCCAAATGCTGGGCCAGCCACATATTGAGATCGATATTGGTGATCGCAACAACTTTGTGGGGATCCCAATGCTGCCAGGGGGCGAAGAAATTCCATCCCGGTCCTCGCAAAAAAACGCCGACAAAAATGAGCGAGATCCAGAGGATCAAAAAACCGAAGGAAAAGACCCCCACGGCAAAAGGCCGCTCGCGAAAGGTATAATAACCGACCCCTTTGGGGTTGATATCGATGTACGGGATCACCATGAGACCGACGATAATCAGGCTGGGAAGCACCACGCCGGCCATCCAGGGATCGAAATAGACCAGCATTTCCTGCAACCCGAGGAAGTACCAAGGGGCCTTGGACGGATTCGGTGTCTTGGTCGGATTGGCGGGGGACTCCAACGGGGCATCGATCACAATCGACCAAACCGTCAAAAAGATCAGGGCGATCAGTCCAACCACAAATTCATCCCGAACCAGGTGGGGCCAGGTGTGGACCTTGTCGGGATTTTGCGACGAGGCCGGGACGATTTGATCGTCAATCTTATGAGTTTCAGCCATCAAAGTGGACCCGAAATCCCTCCGTCCTTCCTGACCCTCCAAAAATGCACAATCATCAATACCGCGGCGGCGATCGGGATGAAGATACAGTGCAAGACGTAAAAACGGAGCAAGGTCGGGGCCCCGACCACGGTTCCGCCGGTTAATAACGACCGGGCATCGTACCGCGGGGTGACTAAACCGGTCAGTTGTTGCATCTGTTCGGCAAACGGCCCTTCATGTCCGAGCAAAGGGGTCGCACGGGCCATATTGGTGCCCACGGTCACCGCCCAGATCGAAAGCTGATCCCAAGGCAACAGATAGCCGGTGAAGGAAAGCAGAAACGTCAGGACCAGGAGCACCACGCCAATGACCCAGTTAAATTCCCGGGGGGGCTTGTAAGAGCCGGTCAAAAAGACCCGGAACATATGGAGCATCACCAGGATCACCATCCCGTGGCCCCCCCAGCGATGCATGTTCCGCATAATCATCCCGAACGGGATGTCAAACTGCAGATACTTCATGTCAACGTAGGCGTATTCAGCAACCGGCCGGTAGTAAAACATCAGGATCACACCGGTCACGGTCAGCACGAGAAAAAAAAGGAAGGTCAGGCCACCGGCACACCAGGTATAGGAAATCTTGATCGCATGCCGCCGGGTCTTGGAGGGATGGAGATGAAGAAAGACGTTGGAGGCGGTCATGAGCACCCGGTTGCGCGGGGTGTCCTTGTAACCATGCCGGAACATCGACTTCCAGACGGTGGATTCGACGATCGTCTTCCGGACTTCTTCAATCTTCGCTTTTAAGTGAATAATATCCATTTAGAGTATGATAAATGATTCCGGGTCCTCCCACTGCCCCTTCTCATAAAGAAATTTACGACTCTTGTCGACAATCAGATTTCCTTCTTCATCCAAACGAATCGCCAATCGCTCCAGCGGTCGGGGGGCCGGCCCCTCAAAATTAACCCCTTCTTTGGTAAATCCACTTCCATGGCAGGGGCATTTAAATTTATTTTCCAACGAAAGCCAGCGCGGCGTGCATCCGAGATGTGTGCAAATCGCCTGGATCGCAATGATCTTATCCCCTTGTCGCTCAATCCAGACCCGCTGCTCCTCTTTATATTTTTCGCTCACCTCCCCGTCGGTATAATCGGTCGGCTTGCCCGCCTTGAAGACCGGTGACGGCTCAAACAGGACTCTGGGGTAGAGAAAACGCAAAAATCCGAGCAGTCCCAAACCGATTGCCGAGAGAAAAGCCCCCCAACCGGCAAACCCAAAAAAATCCCGACGTGTCCAGAGATTGCTCTCG
>CAYYFU010000217.1:0-2932 GCA_964471095.1 uncultured Pseudomonadota bacterium | reverse complement strand
AGTGCTAAAAGCTAAAAGCTAGAGGAAGATTATGGCAACGGAAGAATACAAAGGTCCAAAGATTCGGATTCGATTGAAGGGGTTTGATCATCGCCTGCTGGATCAATCGACCGGTGAGATTGTCGAGACCGTGCGTCGAACCGGAGGGCATATCGCCGGACCGATCCCCCTGCCGACGAAAATTGAGCGGTATTGCGTGTTGAGGTCGCCGCATGTCGATAAGAAGTCGCGGGAGGCGTTTGAGATCCGGACACACAAGCGGTTGCTGGATATTTTGGAGCCGACCCAACAGACGATCGATGCGCTGATGAAATTGGAACTCTCGGCTGGTGTCGAGGTGGAGATAAAAATGTTATGATGGGGCTCTTGGGAAAAAAGAAGGGGATGACGCAACTCTTTACCGCCTCCGGGGAGCTCGTTCCGGTGACGGTGGTTGAGGCGGGTCCTTGTCCTGTGATTTTGAAGAAAACTGCGGGATCGGATGGCACCGTGGCGATCCAGCTTGGGTTTGATGAGGTCGAGGAGAAAAGACTGATCAAGCCGTTGCGGGGGCATTTTAAAAAGCACAAGGTTGCGCCGTTGAATTATATCAGGGAGTTTCGCGTTGCGGCTGATGAACCTTTCAAAGAGGGGGATGTTGTCAAAGCGGATATTTTTAAGGCGGGAGACCGGATCCATGTGGAGGGTGTCTCAAAAGGTAAAGGATTTCAAGGGGTTATCAAGAGGCATGGAAAAGCGGGTGGACCGGCGAGTCACGGTTCCCGATTCCATCGATCGACCGGTTCGATCGGTCAACGGACCTCGCCAGGCGAGGTTTTTAAGAACATGAAATTGCCGGGGCATATGGGTCAGGAGCGGGTGACGGTCAGGGGACTTGAGGTGGTCGAGGTTCGGGGTAACTTGGTATTTTTAAGAGGGGCTGTCCCGGGATCCAGAGAGTCGCTGGTTATTCTGAGGAAGGTTTAATGGAAATTACCGTTTACAACATGCAGAAGAAAAAAGTCGGCTCGGTCAATCTTCCTGGAGACGCTACGGACAAGGTGAGCACCGGGCGAATTTATCAGGTGGTGGTTCAACAGAGGACCAACCAGCGCCAGGGGAATGCGCGGGTCAAGAATCGACATGAAGTTTCGGGCAGCACCCGGAAGATTTATCGCCAGAAAGGAACCGGTCGAGCCCGCCATGGCGATATCAAGGCCCCGCTGTTCGTCGGTGGAGGACAGGCGTTCGGCCCGAAACCGCGTGATTGGCGTTCCACCGTTCCGGAAAAAATCCGGCGGGGAGCGCTCCGGGATCTTCTCTCCCTCAAAGGGGCGGAAAACAAGCTCTGGCTGGTGGAGTCGGTCAGTTTTGAGAAACCTAAAACGAAGGAGGCGCGGGCTTTTTTTGAAAAATTCAAGATTCCGGCCGCCCTGCTGGTCTTGGAAAAGCCGGATGAGATCGTGGAAAAATCGGTGCGTAACCTGGAGGGATTCAGAGTCCGGTCGGTTGATGCGGTGAGTGCGGTCGACCTGCTCCATTATGATCATTTGGTCTTGACCCAAAAGGCGTATGAACGGCTCGTCGCGAGGATCGCATGAGGCCCTTTTACGAGATTATCTTAAAGCCGTTGGTGACGGAGAAATCGATGCTGGGAAGGGCCCGCGGGGTCTATGCCTTCCAGGTAGCGGGGAATGCCGACAAACGGGAGATCCGTCAGGCGGTGGAGGGGTTTTTCAAGGTGGAGGTGGATCGCGTCCGGACGATACGGATTCTTGGCAAACGACGCCGTTTTGGTCGCCATGTCGGGAAAAGCAGTCCGTGGAAAAAGGCGGTTGTGACGCTGAAGGAAGGACAAAAAATTGAACTGCTTGAGGTTGAGTGATGGGAGTTAAAAACTACAGACCGGAAACGCCAACGTTGCGATACCAAACGTCGCTCGACTTTTCCTTTACGGAGAAGAAGCCGGAGAAACGTCTGCTGGTCCCCCTCCCCAAAAAGGGGGGACGCAACAATCACGGTCATGTCACCATGCGGTGGATTGGCGGAGGACACAAACGCCGATATCGATTGATCGATTTTCGCCGGGAGAAGCGAGAGGTCCCGGGTCGAATCGATTCAATTGAGTATGACCCGAACCGTTCGGCCTTCATCGCCCTGGTCGCCTATCGGGACGGCGATAAACGGTACATTTTGGCGCCGGAGGGGATTGCGGTCGGGGCTGAAGTGCTCGCCTCTTCGGAAGCGGAGATCTATCCGGGCAACCATCTCCCGCTCGGCCGGATTCCGGTGGGAACCGGTATCCATAATATTGAAATGTTCCCTGGCCGGGGAGGGCAACTGGTCCGAAGTGCGGGATCGGTCGCTCAATTGGTTGCCAAAGAAGGCTCCGAGGCGTTGGTCCGACTCCCTTCGGGTGAAGTGCGGAAGGTGAGCCTTCAATGTTGGGCCTCGGTGGGACAGGTCTCCAATGTTGATAATGAAAATGTGGTGATCGGCAAGGCCGGCCGAAGTCGTTGGTTGGGGTGGAATCCCCGGGTCCGTGGGGTGGCGATGAATCCGGTGGATCATCCGCATGGAGGTGGTGAAGGAAAGTCGAAGGGGGGGAATCATCCCTCGTCGCCTTGGGGAACCCCGGCCAAAGGGTTCAAGACGCGCCACAACAAGCGGACCGATCGTTATATTGTGAAGGACAGAAGGGTCAAACTGTAAGGAGAAAATTGAATGCCTCGCTCAGTTAAAAAGGGACCTTTTATTGACGGACACCTGGTGAAGAAGGTGACCGCGGCGGTGGAGACAAAAAGCCGCAAGGTGATCAAGACCTGGTCGCGGCGGTCGACGATCGCCCCGGACTTTGTCGGCTTAACTTTTGCCGTTCACAACGGGCGAAAATTTATTCCGGTCTTTGTGACAGAAAACATGGTCGGTCACCACCTCGGAGAGTTTGCCCCCA
>CAYYFU010000216.1:0-2937 GCA_964471095.1 uncultured Pseudomonadota bacterium | reverse complement strand
CGTCGCATCGAGCCTAGAATCCGGTCACTAATATGCTGAAACGGGATGTCGACGTAGCGACAGAAGTTCGGTGACGACGCCATGATCTCGATTAATTCATCCGAGAAGCGCAGCGGGTAGGCGTACATCAGCCGGAACCAGTGGTCGCCGGGGATCTCGGCGAGCGCCCGAAACAACTTCTCGATCGTTGTCCCGTCGTGGAGATCACCGCCGTAGTCGGTCGTGTCCTGGGCGATCAGGTTCATCTCCTTGACCCCCATCGCCAGCAGATTTTTGACCTCCGTGACGATATCGTCAACCGGGCGGCTCCGTTGTTTGCCGCGGAGTTGAGGGATGATGCAAAACGAGCAGGTGTGGTTGCACCCCTCGGCGATCTTGACGTAGGCGGTGTGGGGGGCGGTGGAGAGAAGGCGGGGGGTTTCGGAGTGATGAACGTAGAGGGGTTTATGGATATATTCACGGTCAGGTAAAATCCCCCCCGGCCCCCCTTTTTCAAAGTGGGGAGTTAATAATTCTGCGATTTTTGGATAATCGTTTGTTCCAACAAACAGATCCACCTCGGGCAGTTCCTTCGGCAGCTTACCCTGATAACGTTGTGAGAGACAACCGGCGACCACCAATTTCTTGCAATTCCCCCTATCTTTCTCGCGGGCAAGATCAAGAACGGTATCAATTGATTCCTTGACGGCCGCCTGAAGAAACCCGCAGCTGTTGACGATGATCACCTCGGCGACACCGCGATCGGTGGTCAGCTCGTACCCCTGCGACGCAAGCGTCCCCAACATGATCTCGGAATCAACGAGGTTCTTGGGGCAGCCGAGACTCTGGAGATAAACCTTTTTCGGTTCGTTCATATTTGTGACTACCAGCTCTCGACCCGCAGTCCCGGCACCCGCCGGAATTCCTCATGGTTACGGGTCACGAGGGTCATGTCATACCCTTGGGCGATGCTGGCAATCAAGAGGTCATTGGCGCCGATCGGGGTGCCCGCCTTGGCCAGCAGGGCGCGGGTCATACCGTAGAGCTCGGCGCACCGGTCATCAAACGGGAGGGATTCGAACGGACCGAAGAATTTTCCCAACAACGCGAGGTTGGATTCGACCTGCCGGCTCTTCCGCGCCCCGTAGAGGAGTTCCGCCTTGACCACACTGCAGAGGAAGACCTGGGCGGGGTCAGCGGCCCGAAGCCGGGCGATCGCTCCCCGGTCTGTCCCCTTGAGGAGGGCGATGCAGATATTGGTATCCAGCAGGTAGCTCACAGGCCATCTCGTTCTTCAGGAAGTTCGCGAGGGATTTCCGGGAACTCCCCTTGCCAACCACCGATCACGTCGGAGAAGAAAACCTTGTCCCATCCAACCTTGGTCTCCTGTGCCGTGGCAGGGAGCAGGGGGGCGAACGGTTCCCGGAGGAACCGTTCGATCAGCCGGGAAATGAGGGTGTTCTTCTTGAGCCCGCTGGATCGGCAGACCCGGTCCAGTTCCCGCCCCAGCTTGTCGTCCAGCCGGACCGAAAGCGCCTTCATCCCCTGAGGGTATTATAGTAAATCATTTGATGTCAAGTGGTGTAATTGACAGAAAAAAAGACACAACCTTTCGGAAGGTCCGCCGATAATCCAACCAGGAGGAAGTGAAAAATGCAATTCGCTCGTTTTTTGCTGGCCGGATTAGTTGTCGGACTCGGGAGTTGTGTTGGTGGGGGTTATTATCGGCGATTTTTTCAGAATGGTGTACAGGCGGAGCAATTCAAGGAAGACTTAGGCCGTCAGATGATGAAAATCGAGCTTAAGGGATCCTGTACAGATGAACAGAATGCTAAACTTCGGAGTACTGATGTTATCGGTGAAATATGCCAGTACGAAGATGATGGAAATCGTGTTGAAACTCCGAGAGAATTTCATGTAACCGCCATGACAGGAGACTCCTTCCAATGTGTTAACAATCAGTTCCAGGCGATCCTCTTTGGATACTGCAGATAAAAATCGGTTACGGCGGGCAAGGGCGGTATTTGTAATGCTATTCTTCAATAGATTTTGCCATCAACCCGTGCTATAAAATTACCGTGCCGCTTTTGAAACTCAAGGAACATGATGAGGAGAAGGAACGTCGGTTTTCTCTTAAAAGTCAACAGAAGTTGACCGTCCAGGAGCGGTTCCAGATGCTATTTGAGAAGGCGAGGCTCATGCGAGAGCTTTTGAGGTCCCATGGACATTCCCCAACTCCTCAAATTATTAAACGAAAATAAGGTCAAATTTATCATTATCGGCGCGACCGCCTTCCCTGTTCACGGGTTTGTTCGTGACACACTCGATATTGATATCTTTATCGAACCAACGCGTCCGAATGCTGAGAAGACCTATGCGGCGCTCAAGGCCTTTGGTTACGATGTGACCGATCTCTCTGTCGATGAGCTTCTTGAGAAAAAGGCACTTTTCCGAGGCTATCTGGTAGAAGCTGACATTCACCCTTTTATCACCGGAATAGTTTCTTTTGATGAAATCTGGGAGAAGCGGATTGCCGGAAAAATTGGAGACGTTCCGGTTTTTTTTGCGGATTTGGAGAGCTTAATCAAAATGAAAGAGGCAGCCGGAAGACCGAAGGATCTGGAAGACCTCAAGTCTCTTCGCGATTTGAAGAAATAGGAGAGGAAGGCTTTAAAGCGAAGGCCCCGACGCTTTCCCTTCCGTCCAGCTGTACATCCTTGGGGAAATCTTTTCGGGGGATGTAGGAGATTTTCCTGATCTTAAAACCTGCCCCAGTCAGCTCTCGTCGTAAGACATTGGGGTCCAGGAAATGGACCTGTGGGGGGATATTCCTCCCCCTTCCATTGGTACAATACTTCAGGGGATCTTTAATAAGCCCTGGCCATAGATCACCTCTCGCACGCCGTTTCTTATAAACCGGCAAAAGGTGCTTATTCGTGACATTTGTGAGCGGCCTTA
>CAYYFU010000215.1:2179-2994 GCA_964471095.1 uncultured Pseudomonadota bacterium | reverse complement strand
TCGCGCCAGATCAAACTCCTTGCGAAGATCACGAAGCGAGAGTTCAGCCTCCTGAACTTCCTTGGAAATCCGGTCATAGCCCCGACGCAACTCTTCATTCTTGACGGTGAGCTCTCCCAGGGCCTTTTGATGGGCGGCTCGCTCGGCCGTCTCCCTTTCCTCATCCTGCTTCAATTTCATCAAGGTCTCTTCATTTTTCTTCAGTTCCGCCTCTTCCTCCTGAATCAGCATCAACTCTTTTCTTAAACTGTCACATTCCTTTTGGACGGAAACCTTCCGCAGGTCTTCCTCGTGCCCCCGCTTTTTCATCTCCTCGAGGGAGAGAGTTCGATCGGAGAGAGACCCTTCGAACTGGCTCACACTGTCCTCGCGGAGACTGATTTCCTCATCGATGGTTACTACCTGCACCTTGAGGTCACGAATCTCCCGACGTTTTTCCAACAGAAGCTTCCCCGGGAGATTCGCCGCCCCCCCACTCACCGCGCCACAGGGATCCACCACCTCTCCTTCCAGTGTGACCAGGGTTTTCCGATGACCATTGGCCCGCCAGAGGCTCAAGGCATCTTCCAGGGTCTTGACCAACACCACATCCTCCAACAGGTAAGAGGCGATCTTGGCATACGGCTCCTTGAGCTGAACCCGTTCCAGTAGAGGCCCGATCACCCCGCTGGCGGACTCCGGGAAGGGACTCGGCTCACTCGAGCGTATCTCCATCGAGACAAAGGTGCCCCGGCCGCTGGATTGACTTTTGAGGTAGCTGATCGCCCCGATCCCCTCTTCCGGACTATTCACCAAAACATACTGGAGCTTCTCCC
>CAYYFU010000215.1:0-2169 GCA_964471095.1 uncultured Pseudomonadota bacterium | reverse complement strand
CAGCGCCGCGCTCAAGGCGACCTCATACTCCGGCGGGGCCTCCACCAGATCCGCCACCACCCCCAGGACCCCGGAGGAGACAAGCCCCTCCTTCTTGGCGCGGAGGATCGCCCGAACCCCTTCTTCATACCCTTCAAAATTTTTCTGCAGATCCAGCAGCGATTTGAGCCGTGACCGCTTCAGTGTCAATTCTTCCCGACGGAGTGAGAGATCCTGTTCCAAAGACTCCTTCTTCGCGTGAAGCTCGCTGATTTCTTCCTTTAATTTCCCCAGATCCAGGTGAAGGTTGGAACTTTGGGAGGAGAGATGGGCGAGCTCTCCTTCATACTTCTGCAACTCTTCGCAAATCCTGACCCCCTCCTGCAGTTTTTTCCCCAAGAGGACCTGCTCTTCATCGAGTCGACGCGTCTCCCTGGCCCGGAACTCCCGGCCGGCCTCCAACAGTTTCAACCGGCTGGACGATTCAAAGATCTTTTCCTGCAGTGAGTTGACCTCCCGGTCTTTTTCCAGCATCTCCAGCCGCCGCCTCTCGATATCCGACTCGACAACCGAGAGCTTTGCCTGCGACTCGGTTTCGCGGCGGTTCCAATCGTTCAGCAGACCTTCCAACTCCCCGCGCTCGCTCGTCGCCTCCCGATAGTTCGCCCCGGCCAGTTTCAGCTCCAGTTCTTTCAATTCTCGCTTCAGCTCATGGTACTTTTCCGCCTTCTTGACCTGGCGATCGAGGGAGTTGATTTGACGATTTACCTCGGAGACGATGTCACGGAGCCGGGCCAGATTTTGTTCCGTCCCCTCGATCTTCCGAAGCGCCGCCTCTTTTCGCACCTTGAATTTCGAGACCCCCGCCGCCTCTTCAATCAGGATCCGTCGCTCTTCCGGTTTGGCATTGATCGCAAAATCGATCCGTCCCTGCTCGATGACTGAATAGGCGCGGTGACCGACCCCGGTGCCCAAGAAAAGTTCGACGATGTCCCGCAACCGGGACGGGACCTTGTTGATCAGATATTCGCTCTCCCCGGAACGAAACAGACGTCGCGTAATCGTGATCTCGGAAAAACCGGCATACGGCGGCGGGACGATTCCATCCTCGGTCGAGAAGGTGAGCGAGACCTCCGCCATATTGACCGCCGGCCGGGTCTCGGAACCGTTGAAGATCACATCCTCCATCGCGCGACCCCGGAGGCTCTTGGCGCTCATCTCCCCCATCACCCAGCGGATTGCATCGACGATGTTTGATTTTCCGCAACCGTTCGGTCCGACCACCCCGATCAACGGGGCGTCAAATTCCACGATCGTGGGATCGACAAACGATTTAAATCCGAGCAGTTCGAGTTTTTTGATCTGCAAGCGTGAATGCCCCAAAAAAACTGTAGTTTCGAGTACTTAGTCTAAGTTTCTAACACAGCTTTGCCGCACTGTAAAGACCTATCTGTATGGTCATGACCATACGCCCCCTTCTATTTGGCGTAAATACTCGCCAGGCGAGACAATTATTGTCTGGTGAAACCTTTTGAGCCTCAAAAGTTCCTTGTCCCCTGTAATCAGATAATTCGCCCTCCCGGATCGGGCCGAGGCAAGAAACTTGCGGTCGGAAGAATCTTTCAACGCAGGAATCTCTTGGAACGACAACTCGGAAATCGTTTCCACATAGGGAAGTAGCTCCTCCTCGATCAGCGCCTTGATCTCCCGTTCCGTGAGGTCAAATTTTGGATAGGCGAGGACCTGAAGATACTCCTCCAATACCGGTCGGGAGAGGAGATAAATGAATTTATTTTCTTGCCAGAGCGGCACCAATCGCGACGCGACCCCATCAAAGAGGAGGGCGGAGACAAAGACGTTGGTATCAATGACCAGACGGGGTGCGGCCGCGCGCCCAACGGATTGCTTCATCGACATCCCTTTCCGTCAGTCCCAGGGAGCGGATTTTCTCCCGAACCCTCTGCAACCTCTCTCCCCCTCCTTGGATCACGACCGGTTTGAGGATGATCCTTCCCCCTTCTGCAAAGGCATCAAAGTACTCGACCTCTTCAAACCCCTTCAGGACGTCCTTCGGGATCGTAATCTGGTTTTTGTAGGTCTTCTTCGCAAGCACGAAACAATGATAAATTACTTCATTACTTACGTCAAGTAAGAATTGCTGGCCAGAAGGTGTGGCCGCGACCCCATGTA
>CAYYFU010000214.1:0-3105 GCA_964471095.1 uncultured Pseudomonadota bacterium | reverse complement strand
CCTCCCGCGATGACACCGGTTCCTTCCGAGGCCGGCTTCAGCAGGACCCGACCTGCTCCGTATCGCCCCAGAACCTCATGGGGGATCGTGCCGCTGACAATTGAAATTTCAACAAAACCCTTCTTGGCCCGCTCGGTCGCTTTACGAATCGCATCCGGAACTTCGGCTGCCTTGCCCAAGGCAACACCGACCCGCCCCTTCTGGTCGCCCACCACCGCCAGCGCTGAAAAACTAAAGCGCCGTCCCCCTTTAACAACCTTGGCGACCCGCCGAACTTCCACAATCCTTTCTACAAAACCGCTCGTGTCGATCATTTAGAACTCCAATCCTCCCTCTCGAACTCCATCGGCGAATGCCTTGATCCGCCCATGGTAAAGAAACCCTCCACGATCGAAGACAATCCGGGAAAAATTCTTTGCCTTGGCTTTTTTCGCAAACAGCACTCCAAAAGCCTTGGCTCCCTTCACATTTCCGCCGGTCTTCCCAAATTCCTTGCCCTGTGACGAAAGGCCAAACAGGGTTTTGCCTTTGACGTCATCCACCAGTTGGGCATAAAGATGCCTCACGCTCCGATAAAGAGAGAGTCTGGGACACCCCTCATGACCCGCCAGTTTTTTCCGGATCCGTTGGTGTCTCCGGAGCCGTGCTTCCACTTTCAGAGACATTACTTTCCACCTCCTGAAGCCACCGCCGCCTTACCGACCTTCCGCCGAATCACTTCACTCGCGTACTTAATTCCTTTTCCTTTATACGGTTCCGGCGGCCGGAGTTTACGAATTTTTGCCGCCGTTTCCCCCACCAGTTCTTTGGAAAAGCCTGAAAGGACCAGCCGGACCTGTTTATCGACCTGAATCTTGATGCCCGGAGGGATCGGAAACTCGATCAGATGGGAAAAACCGAGGGTTAGATTCAGCGTTTCCCCCTTCACTTCCGCCCGATAACCGACCCCGTTAATTTCCAGCTCCTTCTTAAAACCGGCACTGACGCCATCCACCATGTTGCGGATCAGGTTCCGATAAAGTCCCTGTCGGCAACGGACCAGACCGGTCTCTTCCCGGCGTTTGATGAAGATCTGGCCCTCCTTCACCTCAACGGTGAGGCACGGATCCACGATCCGCTCCAGTTTGCCCAACGGTCCTTCGACTCGAACAGAGCCCTCCGCCAGGGCCACCTTGACCTTCTCAGGAATTTTAATCGGCTGTTTTCCTACGCGTGACATAATTTTACCAAATGGTTCAGAGCACCTCGCCTCCCAGTTTCGCCTCCCGCGCCTGCCGATCGGTCATGACCCCTTTTGAGGTGGAGAGAATAGAGATCGCCAACCCGCTCTTGACCGGCAAAAGCTCCCGAAAACCGATCGTGACACGACGACCGGGACGACTGACCCGCTTCATCTCCCGGATCAGTGGATCCCTCTTTCCGATATAACGGAGTCCGATCTCAATCCATTTTTGAGGTCCCTGGCCCGAAACCAACCGGTAACTTCCAATGTACCCCTCTTGATAAAGGATCTTCACGACCTCCAATTTAAGTCGGGAAAAGGGGATCTTCACTCCCTCATGAACCCGCTGCTGGGCATTCCGGATTCGTGCCAACATGTCAGAGATAGGGTCTGTCATTTCATCCTCCTACCAACTCGCCTTAATCACACCGGGAAGTTCACCGGCCAGCGCCCGCTTTCGAAAGCAGAGGCGGCACATTCCAAAACGTCTCAAAAAGGCCCGCGGCCGCCCACACAGCGGGCAGCGATGATAAAAACGGGACTTGAATTTCGGCGACCGCGCTGCTTTCACACACAGTGATTTTTTGGCCATAATTCTCTTCTCTCCTAGCTGCGAAACGGCATTCCCAATCTCTTGAGCAGGGTCATCGCCTCATTGTCAGACCGGGCCGTCGTCACAATCGTCACATTCATTCCCCGAACCTTGTCCACCTTGTCGAACTCAATCTCCGGGAAAATAATCTGCTCTATAATTCCCAGCGTATAATTCCCCCGCCCATCAAACCCCTTTTCCGAAATCCCTCGAAAATCACGCGTCCTCGGCAAGGCAACGTTGATTAACCGGTTCAAGAACTCCATCATTCCCTTGTTCCGGAGTGTCACCCGACAGCCGATGGCGACCCCTTTCCGGAGCTTGAAATTAGCGATCGATTTCTTGGCCCGGGTCAGGGCAGGCCGTTGACCCGTGATCATCTGGATCTCTTCGACCGCCCGATCCAAAACCTTGGAGTCCTGGGTCGCCTCCTTGAGAGAGCTGGAAACAACGACCTTCACAAGCCGCGGGGCCCTCATCGGGTTTTTAATCCCCAACTCCTTCATCACCTGCGGCAGGCACTCCTTCTTGTAGAAATGGGCAAAGGTCATGAGGCAAATACCTCCCCGCAGCGGTGACAGTTACGGGTTTTTTCACCCGGAGAGGGATGCTTCACGACCACCCGACTCCCTTTGGAACATTTCGAGCAATAGAGCATCAAATTGGAAAGATGGATCGGCGCCTCCTTCTCAATCATCCCCCCCTGACGAAGTTTCGGGGTGGGCCGCTGATGCCGCTTGACGCGGTTCAGTTTCTCCACCAGGGCGGTCCCGTTCTTCAGAAAAAGACTCAAAATCTTCCCCGTTTTTCCCTTCTCCTTGCCGGCAATGACGATAACAGTGTCGTTTTTTCGTATCATAAGACTTCCGGAGCCAATGAAATAATCTTCGTGAATTTCTTCGCCCGGAGCTCCCTGGCTACGGGCCCAAAAATACGGGTTCCGATCGGCTCACCCGCCTGGTCAATCAACACAACCGAATTATCGTCAAACCGGATATAAGATCCATCCGGACGCCGCACCTCTTTGGCGACTCGAACCACCACCGCCTTTTTCACGTCCCCCTTCTTGACCTTCGCGTTCGGGAGGGCCTCCTTGACCGCCACGACAACAATATCCCCCAATGACGCATAACGGCGCCTCGAGCCCCCCAGGACACGGATACAGAGGAGCTTGCGTGCCCCCGAATTATCCGCCGATTCGCAAACTGTTTCGTTCTGGATCATGCCGCCTCAGTTTCCGCCACACTTCCCAATCCCTTCTTTAAAACCTTGACCACACGCCATTTTTTTT
>CAYYFU010000213.1:0-3122 GCA_964471095.1 uncultured Pseudomonadota bacterium | reverse complement strand
ATGCGGCAGGACATTCACCTTGATGTAGAGATCGCCGCCGTTTTCCCCCTTGCCACCCAGCCGGATCTTGCCGCCATCCTTGATCCCGGCCGGGATCTTGACCTTCAACCGCTCCGAGCCGCGTCCCCGGCTGATCGCAATCTGCCGCTCCGCCCCATGCACCGATTCCTCAAAGGTGATCTCGATCTGCGACTGGATATCGCGCCCCTCCGGTTCGGCACGACGGCGGGCGCCGGCTGGCCGGGCCCGGCCGCGATTCATCCCCCCCATGCCAAAGACGTCACCAAAGAGGTCCCCAAGATCGAAACCGGATTGCCGCTGGAACTCCTCAAAATCGACACCGCCCCCCGGACCGCCGGTGCCCCAAGAGTGGGTGCGAAACCCCTGCCTCGGGTCAAAGCCGCCTTGTTCCGCCCATTGCCCAAACTGGTCGTATTTCTTGCGTTTCTCGGGATCGGAGAGGATGTCGTATGCCTGCGAGACCTCTTTAAACTTCTCCTCGGATGCCTTCTCCCCCTTGTTCACATCGGGGTGATATTTCTTGGCGAGCCGCCGGTACGCCTTTTTGATCTCATCGACCGAGGCGGAACGGGGGACTCCTAAAACTTCGTAGTAATCGCGGGGCATGGGAGAGCCATAACGCCCCCTTTCACTGTTGTAAAGGCAGCCACGATCCCCCTCTTACCTTAAGAGGGGGATTCCGAGAGGGGCTAGAGAGCTGTTATTGTGAACAGACAATACCGGTGTAGGTGAGGGTGCAGGAGTCACCGGCACCGATGACGGCCGAACAATTCCCCGATACCTTCTGCAAGACCACCTGCCCCGAGGTACAACTGAAGGGGGAGATCTGACCCAGGATCGTTGTGACCGGTCTATAGACACAACCCCCTGTATCAATAGGATCCCCAGTGTTGACGGCGGTAAAGCGGTTGCCCGATTTGGTCCCTGCAAAAACGGTGTCGGGGTCGGTTGATATATCTGTTGCCACAAAACTTGAGCTCGTCTGACTGCTCACAGTGACCGGGGCGGATCCTGACTCGGTGCTGTTAGCTATCACCGGACAGGTTGAGGTATACCCGGTATTGGAAAGGGTGAACGGCGTCGGAAGGTCCCCGCCGCCCTCCCCCCCCTCGAGCCCGAAGCAGTCAAACCCCTCATGTTCGACATTCATCAGGGCATCGCAGGGGGTGTAGTCGATCGCCGAGCCGTCCACCTCCACAAAGCTGCTCCCCGACTCCGCCGTGCAATCCCAGCTCCGGCCAAAGGTCACTGCGGCCAATGCCTCCGCCTGGGTCACCGCCGCCCCTAATGTCGCATCGGCAACCTCACTGTAGAAGCTGACCGCACTGTTAGCAACGACCAACAAGGTGGCAGGATTAAACGCCTCGGTGTCGGTCTGGGTCTGACCCCCCATCGTCGCCTCCCCCTTGCCGACCCCCTCGTCCGAATCAAACTCGCTATGCAAAATCCCCGAGATCGAGTTCTCTGTGTCGCTGAAACTCCCGGTCACCGAGTTCCGGACCGTGGAACCGTCATAACCGAAACCGAGCCGGAAGATCTGCGGACAACTGGTGTCCGATTGGACATCCGAGGTGGTCGGGTCCTGACAGACATGCAATGTGGTATCGACCGTCGAGACATTCGCCAGGGAAAACTCCTGCTGGATCGCCTCGGCCGAGGCCATCGCGATATCAAAGGCGATCCCGACAAAGTCGTTAAACGAACCGTCCGGACTGCTAAAGTGGGAGACCAGCCCCCCAGACCAGGTGGTATCACTCGCCGTAAAATCCATCGAGGCGTTCTGGGTATAACTGCTGCCGTCCCCGGAGGAGCAGACATCCATCCGGAAGGTGTCGCCAAAGTTCCCGATCCTCGCCCGGACATGCTTCGGCCCCTGCGCCTGGGCGGCAAAGCCGACATGGACATAGGTGTAACTGTCGGTTGCGACGCTAAAGTCATTGGAGGCGTCGGTGTCGGCGGCGGTCGAGTCCTGGGTGGTCCGCATATAACACTTCATCGCCTCCGCCTCCTTCAACGAGGCCAAGGAGGTCGGCTTCATGAAGTTGATCGACATGCAGCCGAAGTCGGAGCTCCCCCCCACCGCGACGTGGCTCTCCTTGAGACCCGGCAGGGCGGAAAAGCTCGCAGAAGAGGTATCGGCGGCGGAAAGATCGAGATTAGGAAGGGTCGAGAGATCGGAGACCGTTCCTGTCGACCCGGTGGTATCCCCGGCCTCTTCCCCTCCGCCGCCAGCGCCACTCGTCGAGGAGCGACAACCCCAGACACCAGCTTGACCTAATGAAAACGAAAGGAATCCGCAAAAAAGAAGCCCGGCGATCGATCTAGCCATAACCACAACCCCTCCGTTTTTTGGATTATAAATTAAAATAAATATATTGTCTATCTTGTTGAAACTATATTATATTTTATTAATGTTTATGTATGCTTACCAAATTGATAGGAATTTTAGACCCGCTCGAGGTACTCATCCGTCCCGGTATCCACCCGAACGGTATCCCCCTCCTTGATAAACGGCGGGACCTTGACGGTGAGGCCGTTTTCCAGCTTGGCCGGTTTGTAGGACGAGGCGGCGGTGGCGCTCTTAAAAACCGGTTCGGTTTCAACGACCTTAAAATCCATCGTGGTGGGGATCTCAATCCCGACCGCCTTCTCTTCGTAAAAGTCGACCACGACCTTGGTATTGGACTGAAGATACTTGGCGGCGGAACCCAACAACTCCGCGGAGAGATGGACCTGTTCAAAAGTAGTCGAGTCCATGAAACAGTGATGATCCCCCTCTTGATAGAGGTACTCCATATCCCGCTGCTCCAGCGTCGCCTTTTCCACCGAATCTTCGGAGCGCCAGCGGTACTCAATCTTCGTGCCGTCTTTGAGCCGCCGCATCTCCACCTGCATCTTCCCCCGCTTGTTGCCGGGGGTGACATGTTGAATAGCGAGGACCCGGTAGAGGTCGCCCTCATGAACGAGGATCATGCCGACTCGAATTTGTGTGGCCTGAATCATTCCGCTTCTATATAGAAGGGAGATTGTGTCTGCAAGGGGTCCTTCATCTCTCGCAAAATTTATTTTCCTGGCCGCCCTGATCAGCTTGGGCCTTCTTT
>CAYYFU010000212.1:0-3123 GCA_964471095.1 uncultured Pseudomonadota bacterium | reverse complement strand
CGCCTTCCTCCAGACCGTTTCTCTGTTTTGGTGAAAAAAGCCCCCGAACGCCTGATCCTTTTTTATAATGCAAGTTATTGACATAAACGGTAATCAACTTGCATTATGACTTCATCGCTCCAATGTCGTTAATCCGCCTTTCCCTGTTACTTGTCCTCTGCCTCCTCTGTTCCGTTCCCCTTTCCGCCAAAGAAAAATTCTCCCGGACCCAGCTGATGATGGGGGATATCGAGGTCTCGATTCAGGTCGTGGCGGCCGCGAAGAAAAAGGAGGCGGCGTTTGCCGCGATGGAAAAGGCGTTCGCCGAGGCGCGGCGGATCGAGGCGGCGGTCAGCGAGTGGCAACGGGAGAGTGATGCCTCCCGGATCAACCGAGCCCGCACCCTGCAACCGACGGTGGTCGGCAAGGATCTGATGGAGATCCTGCTCTACGCCCAGCGGGCCTCGGAGGGGACCGACGGGGCCTTCGATGTCACCTTCCCCTCCTCCAATCGGAAGGTGAGTTACCGCGACCTCCAGCTCGATCCAAAGAAGATGACGGTCACCAAGGGACGGGGATGGATGAGGATCGGCCTCTCCGGGGTCGCCAAGGGATACATTGTCGACCGGATGGCGGCACTGTTGCGCGGCAACGGATTTCAAGACTTCTTGATCAATGCAGGGGATATTTTTGCCAGCGGGCGTGACCTTGATGGGCCGTGGAAAATTGAAATCAAAAATCCATTTCCAAATCCCCCCAGCCCCCCTTTGACAAAGGGGGGAACAGGGGGATTTTCCCCCTGTATTCTGCCACTCAAAAATCAGGCGGTCTCCACATCGGGAACGTATGAACGGGGTCCGCATATCATCGACCCTCGCACCCGAAGGCCTGCCAAGACCGATCTGATCAGTGCCACGATGGTGGCGGCTGGTTCCATGCAGGCAGACGCGCTGGCGACCGGTATTTTTGTCCTGGGGAGAATGGAAGGAGAAAAGCTGCTGCGTCAATTGCCGGGAGGCGGCGGCCTGCTGGTCGGTGCCTCAGGCACCGTGACGCCGGTCGGGGTCGTTTGCCTGCCCTGAATTTGGTATTTCCGCACCGCCCTCCCATGTTCCTCCATCGTCCGGGAAAACTCGTGGCTCCCGTCGTTCCGTGAGACAAAGTAGAGAGAGTCGGTCTGCGCCGGTTGGAGGACGGCCCGCAACGCTTCCCGACCGGGGTTGCAGATCGGGGTCGGCGGGAGCCCGGCGTTCAGATAGGTGTTGTAGGGTCCCGGCCGCTCCAGATCGGCCCGGGTCAGATTGCCGTTGAAATTCGGGATGCCATAAATCACCGTCGGATCCGAGGCGAGCGCCATTCCCTTTTGCAACCGGTTTAAAAAAACCGAGGCGATCAAGGGGCGTTCCTCCGGTCGCCCGGTCTCTTTTTCGACAATCGAGGCGAGGATCACGACCTCCTCCGGTTTGAGGACGCCGGCCTGCCCTCCGGAGGCCAGGGCCTGCCCTTTGGCTAATTCCTCCGCAAACACCTGCTTGAAACGATCCGTCATTTTCTGGATCACCTCTTCCGGATCCCTCGGCCGATAGATCTCATAGGTATCGGGATAGAGGGACCCCTCCAACCGGGCCTCATTCACCTGTTTTATGAATTCCACCGGGTCCACCAACCCCTGTGATCCCAAATATTGCGCAATCTCCCGAGCGGTCCACCCCTCCGGGATGGTAATCCGCAGCCTGGCAAAGTCCCCCTTGAGGAGCATCGCTAACAACTGGTGGGGAGTCGTTTTTTCTTGAACCTCAAATTCACCGGCCCGGATCTTTGTCCCCTTTCCGCTCAAGAGAACATAAAATTTAAAAAGTGGTTTGTTGGAAATGAGGCGATGGACAAACAACAGATCGGTCACCTGGTCCAGCGTCATCCCCGGCTCTACGGTAAACAAGACCGAGCGGCTATATGGGGTATGCAGAAATACCAGCAGGTTGAGCCCTAACAGACCGATCAAAATGGAGAGGAGCAGTGCACTGATAAAAAAAAGTCGCTTCATGGTTCCTTCCGTTGGTGATCCAAATAACCCTGCAGGATAAAGACCGCCGCCATTTTATCGATCACCTGACGTCGTTTCCGGTGGGGGACCTCCGCACCACGCAGAAATTCCTCCGCCGCCACGGTGGTCAACCGTTCATCCCACAAAATAACCGGCAAACCGGCCGCCTGATGGAGACGATCCGCCCATTGACGCATCTGAACCGAGGGGGCCCCTTCACTCCCATTCATATTCAGCGGCAAACCAACCAGGAGTTGGTCGACCTCGAATTCTTCTGCCAATTTTCTGATCTCCTGAAAATCCGACCCCTCTCCCCTCCGACGGATCGTCTTGATCCCCTGGGCGGTCCATCCCATCGGATCGGACACGGCGATCCCGATCGTTTTGCTGCCAACATCTAAAGCGAGAATTCGCATCCTACATGCCCTCACCCCAACCCTCTCCCGTGGGCGGGTGAGGGCAAAATTAGCTAATCCCATTGCCTCCTTCAAGCAGATAACTTAAATAACGCTCATGGAAAAAGTACGCGCCCATATTCTGATCTCCGGCCGGGTCCAGGGGGTTTGTTTTCGGGCCGCCACCGAGGAGGAGGCCAAGTTACGGGGAATGACCGGATGGGTTCGCAATACGGAGGATGGAAGAGTCGAGGCGACGTTCGAGGGAGACAGAACCGATGTTGAGGCTATGATCGAATGGTGCCGCCGGGGACCTCCCGCTGCCCGGGTCACCGACCTGCAAGTGGGTTTTGAACCGTACCGGGGAAGTTTCCCCGATTTTCGGATCAGCCACCAAAGAGACTGATTCTATTTGACAATTTGATCGCTCCCTTTATAGTGCCGGACTTACTGGCTTAAAACGGGTGACACGAGGGGAACTTTTTGGAGGTTCGAATGAACAAAGGTCTCATCGGTATTGTCGGTGTTTTTCTGGTCGCCCAGCTCGGTTGTGGTCGTGGTCCGACCTTGGCCAAGGTCGGTGGAGAAACGGTCACTGAATCCGATCTGGAGATTCTAGGGGAGGTCAACCCCCGCCTGAAACCGCGCCTGGCCACCGAGGCCGGCAAGCAGAAAATCCTGGAGAACTATGTCGAACAGACGCTT
>CAYYFU010000211.1:0-3140 GCA_964471095.1 uncultured Pseudomonadota bacterium | reverse complement strand
CCCCTTTTTTGATCCTGAATGCTGACTTCCAGGGTCAGATTCCTGATCCCTTCAGGGATTTTTTTCTGGATCCGAAACCGGAGCGTCGCCTCCTGTTCCGCGCGCGGGGGAAGGGGGGGGAGTTTCATCCTCCCTTTTTCCAGAAAAACCTCGTCGCCGCCGGAATTTTTCAGATTGACCACCGGTTCCGGACTTTCCCCGGAGCCGAAGTTCTGCACCCGGACGGTCAGATCGACCGTTTCCCCCGCCTCGGGAATCCCGTTGCCGTTTCCGCGCGTTCCTTTGGAGCGTCCGTCATCGATCGTGTAGCGGTAGGAAAAGAGCGGGGAGGACGGTTCCACAATGACCAGATCGATCCGGGGAGGGGCGGGGGGGCGACCCTGGGCCTCGAAAAACCGGAGGGTGACCGGTTCATTCCGGGAAATGGCCCCCTCCGGAATTTTGATCGGGCTCTTCCAGGTCCGTTTCTCCCCCGGGGCCAATCGCCCGATCGGAAATTCCAGATTGGTAAAAAGCGGATCGTCCCCCTCCGTCACCGCCGCCAGTTGAAAAAAAGGACCGGACCCGTTGTTTTCGACCTCGACGCGGAGCTCGGCCTCGGCCCCCGGCGACAGGGAGAGGAGCGGCGAACCCTGGGTGTCGGTCAGGGAAACCTTGACGACCGCCCGGGGGCGTCCTGTCGGTTCACCGCGTGACCAGTCGATGCCGATCTTGGCCATGGAATCGATGATTTTCTTTTCATTTTCTGATTGCACTTGCGTGAGGAGGGAGGGGACCTCCTGAAGCCAGGGGGTGACATCCCCCGCCGTTGCGGTCGGGAGGTTCAACAATCGTTCCGCCAGCAGCACCGGAAAATCCTCCTTCAGCGGGATGTCGGCAACATTCTCCTCTTCATTCTCCTTGGGTTCGCTTAACAGGTAGGAGATCCGATGGGCGATCGGCGCATGCTGTTTGGCCGCTCCTCCCTCCTCCTTTTTTCGGACATCCTCGTAAAGATTGATCGATTTCGGATCGGTGACAAGCGGAAGGAGCTCGATATCCGGCGGGATACCGACCGACTGGACCTCATGATCACCCGCCGTCAGATATTTGGCGATAGTCAATTTCAAGGCAGATCCGTCTTTCAGGTCGTAGACGGTCTGGACGGACCCCTTGCCAAAGGTGGGATTGCCGGCGACCAGGGCGCGCTGGTTGTATTTGAGGGATCCCGCGATGATTTCAGAGGCGGAGGCGCTTCCCTCATTGACCAGCACCACCAGCGGAAGATGTTCCCCTTCATCTCCAAGACGGGCCTGTTCCACCTCCTCCAACCGCATCCCGACCGTCTTGACAATCACACCGCGGGACAGGAAACGATCCGCCAGGCGAATCGCCTGGTCGAGCAGTCCTCCCGGATTATTACGGAGGTCGAGGATCAGGCCCTTCAATTTGGGATTCTCCTGGCGGAGTTTTTTCAACAGCTTGTCAAAGGAGGCGACGGTCTCCTCCTGAAAACTCTTGATCTTGATCAACGCGATCTTTCCGCCCGGACTCTCCAGGAGACGTCCGGCGACCGACTGGATTTTGATCAAATCACGCTTCAGTTTGAATTCCAGCGGGGACGAAACCCCCTCCCGTTGAACGAGGAGTGTCACCTCGCTGCCGATCTCCCCCCGCAGTTTTCCCACCGCCTCCGTCAGCGACATATTGATTGTTGATTCCTCGCCGATCTGGATAATCCGGTCTTTGGCCCGGATCCCTCCCTTCCAGGCGGGGGTTTCCTCGAGCGGGGCAATGACGGTCAGCTGGCCGTCACGGATGCCGATCACAATTCCCAATCCGCCAAAATTTCCCTTCGTGCCGATCTTGAATTCCTTGTATAAATTAGGCGGAAGGAAATCAGAGTGGGGATCGAGCTCCTCCACCAGACCGGAGATGGCAAGGTACTCCCGTTCTTGCGTTTCCAGCCGGCCATCGTAATGGGCATTCAAAAAACCCAGGGTTTGGCGGAGCAGACGCGGCAGGTTTTCAAAGGTGAGGGGGGTCGGGATCGGGATCACGCTTTTTTCGGTGCCGTAGGCCAGTTTCACCTTGTCATCGCGGATCTTCCCCAGGAAGGGGGAGATCGATCCTTCCATCTCCCGAAACGAGCCTTGAAAGAGTTTTGTCGGGTCGAGTTGCAGCGGATCGACATAATTTCTTTCAATAAAATGAAGACTCTTCCCCAGGATCGGGGTTTCGGCGAGCGGCACCTCGGCTGATTCCGACCGGCGACCCGACCGGCTGATCAAGAGGACCAGGGAAACAAGGAGGATGAGGAGAAAGCCGAAGCGGCGAAGCGATAGCATCGATTTAGCCGCTGAGTCTGGCTGACTACTCGTGCGTTTTCAAGATGAAAATTTTGAATAGTTTCTTTAAGATCCCTGCCATGAAGCTAAGCCCCTTTCTGGTTGCCCTCCTTTGGGGTCTCCCGCTTTGGGGGGGGACCGCCCTTCCCCTCTCCTTGCGCGATCTGGTTCGAAACTCGCCAAGGATTTTTGTCGGTCGCTGTGTGGAAAGTTCTCCGGAACTGGATGAACATCAAATCCCCTCGCTTTGGGTCCGTTACGAGGTACGGGAGGCGGTCCGGGGGGTCGCCAAGGGGCAATCGATCTGGCTGAAGGAGATCCGGGGGCAGAACTCCCTCGCCTGCCGGCCGGGGGAGGAGGCATTTCTCTTCCTGTATGGAGAGAGCCAATGGGGATTTACCTCGGCGGTCGGCCTGGGACAGGGACGGTTTGAGATCCAGACCGGACCGGATCAGGTTCAAAGGGTGGTGAGCCGTTTCCCTCATCTGGCCCAAGAGGTGGGGGAGATGCCGCTGTCGACCTTTCTCCACCGTGTGCAAAGAGGAGTGCCGGATGAACCGTAAACTCCTCTTTATTTTTTCCCTCCTCTGGATCGGTGCGGGGCCGATCTATGTCGATACCGACGAGACCGGTCAGGGGGTCGTCTGGCAGGGAGGGGTGGTCCCTTACAATCTGGAAAGTGGAGAAGAGGCGACGCTCGGTCGACTCTCCAATGCAGAGGCGTCGGGGTTGGTCCGGCAATTTTTTCAGGAATGGCAGGGGTTAACGCTGAACGGGGTGCCGGTGGTCAGCTTCACCGTGGAAGAAGGGGCA
>CAYYFU010000210.1:0-3149 GCA_964471095.1 uncultured Pseudomonadota bacterium | reverse complement strand
AGAGCGCTGGTTTCGGGTACCAGAGGTCCAGGGTTCAACTCCCTGCGCCCCGACACTTCAAGGAGGTGTCCCATGGCGGAAGAAGAAGTCGGCGTGGTCGAGCACTGGTTCGGTCATATCAATGTCGCCGGGATCAAGGTGACCAAGAAATCGATCAAGGTCGGTGACACCCTTCATTACAAGGGGCACACCACCGACTTTCAGGAGCAGGTTGCCTCGATTCAGGAGAAACACAAGAGTATCCCCGAGGCAAAGAAGGGGGCGGAAATCGGTATCAAGGTCTCCCAGCATGTCCGGGAACATGACAAGGTATTCAAAGTGACCTGATGCTGGTCCGTGTCGCATTACCCTACCGGATTGCCAAACCGCTCATCTATGAGTTGACCGGGGATCAGAACCTGACTCCCGGCTGTCGGGTCGTTGTCCCGTTGGGCAAACGAGAAGTGGTCGGTTGTCTGTTGGGCGAGGCGAAGGGTCCACCGCCCCCCGGTCTCAAGCCGATTACAGAAATCCTGGATCATGAACCGCTCTTCACCCCGGCCCAGATGAAGCTCCTCTCCTGGGCCTCACGTTACTATCTGACCCCGATCGGCGAGGTGATGCGACACCTGGCCCCCGCCCCCTTGCTCAAAAAGAAACGTCTCTCCCTCCGCCCCACAAAACCTTTTCTGACTCCTGATGATTTTTTAACCCCCGCGCCGTCGCTCAGTGTCGAGCAAGAAGCGGTGATGACCGAGATCCTGAAATCCGCCGGCCCGTTTCTGCTGCATGGGATCACCGGGAGCGGTAAGACCGAAATCTACCTGCAACTGGCCCGTCAGATCTTGCAGCAAGGGGGGGAGGGGCTCATTTTAGTCCCTGGGACCGGTGCGACACCCCAGCTCATCGGTCGGTTTGAGGGGGTGTTCCCCAACCGGGTCTCCCCCTATCATAGCCGTCTGACTGAGGCCCAACGCTTGAAGGTCTGGCTCAAGGTCCGAAGTGGTGAGGCCCCTCTGGTGATCGGGACCCGTTCTGCCATCTTCCTTCCGTTCACCAACCTCCGCCTGATCGTTGTCGATGAAGAACATGACACCTCCTACAAGCAGGAGGAGCGTTTTTGCTATCACGCCCGGGATCTTGCCCTGTGGCGCGCCAAGGAGGAGAAGGCGATTGCCCTGTTGGGTTCCGCGACCCCCTCTCTCGAATCGCTGTATCGTTCAGAGACCGGAAAATTGAAATCCCTCCGTCTCGCTTCGCGTCCCGAGGGGACCGCGCTGCCGGAGGTGGTGATTGTGGATCGCCGCGAACAGCCGCGGGGCGTCCTCTTTTCCGCAGAACTAAAATCGGCCCTGCAGGAAAACTTAAGCCGGGGAGAACAGAGCCTCCTGTTCCTCAACCGTCGTGGGTATGCCCCTTATCTCCTGTGTCGAAAATGCGGTTTTGTCCCCCAGTGCACCGGCTGTGAAATTGCGTTGACCTATCATAAAAAGGCCTCGGCGCTGCTCTGTCATTACTGCGACAGCTCCGTTCCGCTGCCAGCTGCCTGTCCCAGCTGTCGTCAGGACTCGCTGCAAACCCAGGGGATCGGCACCGAAAAGGTCGAATGGGAACTCGCCCAGCTTTTTCCCAAGGCGAGGCTGGCGCGACTTGACCGTGACACCAGTCAGGGCTCCGGCTGGCTGGAGACCCTCTCCCGAATGAAGCGAAGGGAGATCGATATCCTGATCGGAACGCAAACGGTCGCCAAGGGACACGATTATCCGGAACTGACTCTGGTCGGGGTTATTGATGCCGATACCTCCCTGCACCTCCCTGATTTCCGGGCGGCGGAACGGACCTTTCAACTGCTGACTCAGGTGGCCGGGCGTGCCGGACGGGGGAAAAAGGCGGGACGGGTGATCATTCAAACCTACCACCCGGACCATCCGAGCCTTGTCGCCGCCCAGCAACAGGAGGGGAAGGCGTTCCGTCAGACCGAGTTCGGTTATCGGGAGGAGGCCGGTTATCCCCCTTACACCCGTCTGGTGCGAATCCTTTTTTCCGGGCCCCACCGGGGTGCAGTGGAGAAGGCAGCCCATCAGGTCGCGAACCAGATCTTGAGGGGAACCGATCGATCGGACACCGACCTTTCCTTTAAATTATTAGGCCCGGCCCCCTGTCCGTTGGCACGTCTCCGGGGAAAGAGTCGTTGGCATCTGTTGATCAAGAGCCGCTCATTTACCCAACTCCACCCCCATTTGGAAAGCCGGCTTGACCCGATTTTACAAAATGGCTTACCCTCGGGGGTGAAAATGCTGGTGAATGTTGATCCGGTCGAGATGATATAAATGATTCGAGAGATCCTCAAATATCCCAACCCATTGCTCAAGAGTCGTACGTCCCCTGTGGCCCAAGTCAACCGCGACATCCAAAAACTAGTCGAGGATATGTTTGAGACGATGTATCATGCCCCCGGTGTGGGACTGGCGGCACCCCAGATTGGGGTCCTGCAACAGATCCTGGTCGTCGATGTCGGGCGTTTGGAGGGCCTGCCCTCCGGAGGCCAGGGGGAGGAACGCAAACCGGACCCGAAGGTCCTGATCAATCCCACGGTGATTTTGGCCGAAGGAAAAATCACCTGGGAGGAGGGGTGTCTTTCTTTGCCCCAACTGATTGTGCCGATGGAGCGATCCAAAAAGATTATCGTGGAGGCATTGGATCAGACCGGCAAAAAAATCCGTCATCTGGGGGAAGATCTGTTGGCGGTCGCCTTTCAACATGAAATGGACCACTTGAACGGGATTCTGTTGGTCGACCGTCTCTCCCGCCTCAAACGGGATCTCTACCGTCGCAAACTCGAAAAACTGGCGCGGGGCGAACCGGTGGAAGAAGAGATCGAAAAGGGGGCAGGGCCTGCCTATATCGGATGAAAATCCTCTTCATGGGCTCTCCAGAGATTGCGGTACCCTCACTCCAAAAGTTGTTGGAGTCAGGTCATTCGCTGGTTGGTGTGGTAACGCAACCGGATCGTCCGACGGGGCGGGGTCGGCAGATGCATCCCTGCGCGGTCGCCCGTTTTGCCGGTGACCACCGCCTCACCCTGCTGCAACCCGAAAAATTGGACAGCGGCCTGGTGACCCAAATCCGGGGACTCTCACCGGAGTTGACTGTCGTGGCGGCGTACGGCA
>CAYYFU010000209.1:0-3164 GCA_964471095.1 uncultured Pseudomonadota bacterium | reverse complement strand
AATTTGGCCCACAGTAAAAGGGCCGGGAAGGCAAACCTCTGGGAGATCAATCCCAAAAGTTACGCCTATCAATCTCTCAAGCCGGTTTTGGAGTTATGGGGCGCCCTTCCTTCCCCCCTGGATGCGTTCCGGGAGATCATTCGAGCGGGCCCTTCAAGAGAGCTCTTTGACACCGCCATTTTATACGGTTCCGTCATTCAGGGGGGTGAACGGGATGCGAGTGATGCCGATCTCTGCCTTGTTTTGCGACCGGGTATTTCAAAGCGAGACACTCGTGTTGAAAATGCCATGGAACAGCTGTCCATTCGATGTTATGAGGCGTTCGGGAAAAGGATTTCCTGCTATCTGGTTGCGGCGAGGGAGTGGAATTCCGGGAACGAGTCGAATCTTCTTAAGGCCATTAAAAAAGGGGAAAAGATTTTCTAAATGAAAAATTTCAAGACACGCCCTGTCTCGCCCTCGGAAGAGGCGGCGTATTGGTCCCGGTCGGACGAGTGCTGGGTGTTGGCGAGGAAGGCATTCGAAGAGGGAAAGCGGTCCGGCTCCGCCATCAATATTATTCACAGTGTTATTGCCCTCGCCGACCTGATTTGCATCCGTTTTTCGGGGAAACGATACGCGGGCTCCAGCCATGACGAGGCGGTCGATTTTTATGCAAAACTGCCGATCCAGGAGGATGAATTCAAGAAGAGCGTCCATCGCCTGGGGCAGATTGTCTCGCTAAAAACCCACGCCGAGTATGGGGGAAGTCCGATCAGTGAGAGTGATCTTTCGCACATGTTAAAATCCGCGGAACGTTTTCGAAGTTATGCCTTGTCAAAATTAGGCAAAAAGCCCGACTAACTCCGGCAAATTTCCAACAACGAAATCCGGTTTCGCCTCCCGGACCTCCTCGGCGGGGCGAAAGCCGTACGTCACCCCGCAGGTGAGGATCCCGGCGTTCTGGCCGGTCTCGATGTCCACCTTGCTGTCACCGACCAAGACCGCCTTATCGGGCGGGCAATCGAATTTTTTGAGCAGGTGATGGATCGCCGCCGGGTCCGGCTTTTTCGGAAAGCCGGCATCGCTCCCGATCACGGCGTCGAAATAAGGATCGAGTTTCAGCCCCTTGATGATCGGATCGGTGAAATACTGCGGCTTGTTCGTGAAGACCGCCTTCTTTTTGGCGGCAAAATATTTCAGGACCTCCTCGACCCCATCGAACGGCACGGTGTGGTCCAACAGGTGCTCCTGGTAGTAATTCTTAAAAATAGCGAGCCCCTTTTTGTACGCCTCCGGGTGTTCGCCGACCGATTTCAGGATCAGCGGACGAACCCCGTTGCCGACATAGGCGTAAACCTCCTCGTCGGAGATCTGCGGGAGCTTGAGGTCCCGCAAGGTCCAGTGGACCGCGTTGGCGATGTCCCGCTTTGAGTCGATCAGGGTGCCGTCGAGGTCAAAGATCAAGAGGTTGATTTTTTGGGGCATACGGATAGGTTGACTGTATGTCCATCTCCATCGTCTTTGTCACCTTTCTTTTTCAGCGCGCGGTCGGGATGACCGCGACGATCGTCCTGTTGCCGCCGTCGGTGATCGACAACCGCTTTTTCAAATCGATCAGTTTTTGGGCCTTCCTGTTTGCGGCGATCGGGATCTTCGTTGCAACAAAGACCGGCCTCCCGCTGGAGGGGTTAAAAAAATACCTCTTGTATGGCTTTTGGCTGTTGGCGCTTGGTCATTGGCTCGTGTTGCGATTCACTGAACGCCCGGCCTCTCGCCTGACCCTTGTCTTAATGGCCGGGATCGGGATCGCAGCGCTCCTGACGGAGCTGCATTATGCGCCCGACGGCAGCCGGCCGTCCGGGTGGATTCTGTTTCTGTTCCCCCTGCATGAGGTTTCCGGATCACTCCTGTTGGGCGGCTATCTGACCGGGATGATGTTTGGGCATCATTATCTGGTCAACACCGAGATGCCGAAGCGTCTGCTGGTCACGATGGCCAATATCCTCCTGCTGTTTTTAATCATCCGCACCCTCGCAGTGACCGCAACCCTTGTCGGCGCCTCAACACTCCGGCCCGGCCTGGATATTGCCCATTCGCTCGTTTCGTTTCAGGGGCACGGGATCTTTTTTTGGGAGCGGATTCTGGTTGGTCTCTTCATCCCGGCGATTGTCGCGGTGATGGTCTGGAAGACCGCCCGGCTCGGCTCGAACCAGTCGGCGACCGGGATCATGTATGTCGCGGTGGCGTTCGTCTTCATGGGGGAACTGGTGGCGCGGTACCTCTACCTTCTTTCCGGAATTCCGTTATAACTCACCCCACCGAAATAGGCGTGTTTGCAATGGCCCCTCCCTTACATTAAGGGAGGGGTTCCGTGGTTGGGGCTTCCTAATCTCCCCCTCTCTTAGTGTAAGAGAGGGGGTAAGGGGGGTGAGTTATGGGAACGGGAGAGGGAGAGTGAAATTCACCGCCGGCAACCCGGAAGAAGTCATCATCACCTGCCGTGCTTGTGGCGCCAAGGACCTCTATCTGCAGAAGGATTTTCCCCGGACGATTGCGATCGCGATCGTGATCGCGGGGGCGATCGCCGTCCCTTGGACCTACGGGATCTCGCTGATTGTGGTCGCCTTGATCGATTTTTTCTTGTTTCGAAAAGTCAAATGGATGGCCGTCTGTTACCGGTGCCGGGCCGAGTACCGCGGCTTTCAGCCGAACCGTGCCCACAAGGAGTTTGACAGGCACCTCGACGAATTATACAAGTACCGACCATGAGAATCACGATTGCCCACAGCCCCGATGCCGACGACGCCTTTATGTTCTACCCGCTTCTTGCGGGGAAGATCGATCTCCAGGGGCTCGAGTTTGAAGAGGTCCGTGAGGATATTGAAACCTTGAACCGGAAGGCAGAGCAGGAGACGTATGAAATCACGGCAATCTCGCTCCATGCCTTTCCCTCGATTCAGGAAAAATATCTCTTGTTGCCGGTCGGCGGCTGTTTTGGGGACAACTACGGACCGGTGTTGGTCTCCAATCGTCCCTTAAAGCCGCGTCAGGTGTTGCGGCTTCGCGCTGCGATTCCCGGGAAAAGAACGACTGCCTTTCTGCTACTCAAATTGTGGGAACGGATGCTGACGGAGGAGGGACGGTCGGGACTTTCCTATACGGAGGTTCCGTTTGATCAGGTC
>CAYYFU010000208.1:0-3193 GCA_964471095.1 uncultured Pseudomonadota bacterium | reverse complement strand
CCGGAATGACCGGAGTTGGGTCCTGCTTCGCGCCTCGGGGACAGAACCGGTCTTCAGGATCTACGCCGAGGCCCCCTCTCCCGAGGAGGCACAGCAACTGATCCATGCCGCCCAAGAAAGGATTCTGGCTTGCGTCTGAAATCAACCTTAGTCCTTTCGTCTCTTCTGTTGATCACCGCTTGTGCCGGCACCCCCGAACGAGCCACCAAACCCCCTTCCCCCGCGGCGGAGCGCTTCAACGAATCTGCCTTTAATCTCGGTCTCTCGATCCGCTGGCGAGATGACGGAGACGGGCTCAAGGAAGAAGGGGAATGGATCGGTCTGGAAGGAGTTTCCCCCCAGGCGCGATGGGAGAAGGGTCAACCCAGTGATTTTCTGAAAAAACTGACCGAGAAGATTGACTGGATGAGTGAGCACCGGGGGACTTGGCTCTCCCAACTCACCGCAAAACCGATTTCGGAAAAAGAGGTCGCCAAGACCCGACGGCTCTTGGTGCAGAACGGTTCTACGGAAAGTCGTCAAAATTACCGCCGTCTGCTCCGCGACCGCGAGCTTTCCTCCCACCAGGAGACCCTGATCGAAATCGATTTTTCCACTTTATCCGCCCCCGATCAACAGGCGGTCCGGATCCTCCTGGATGAGGTCCTGCCGTATGTCGAGTGGATCTATTTAAGCCAGATGGACCCAAAAAACCTCCGGTACCGTGAGGAGATCATCGAGCAGGGAGACCCGCAAGATTTGCTCGCCTTTCACCGGTTGGGAGGGGTCCAGTGCCTCGGGGAAGGGGTCGATCCGATCTGCAGCGCCCCCCCGAGCAGCCCTCCACCGCCCCCCAATCAGGGATTTTGGCCCGCGGATTTCACGTCGGAAGATCTGGGGCGGTTGTTCGAATCGGTTGAAAACTCGGAATTACAGGACTTAAAGAGCCCCTTTGTGTTTCGCCAAGAAAACCAGGGGAAACTCGCCTGGAGGAGTCTGAACGCCTATCCGCCGACGGAACTGGCCCGGCACAAGTTGATTGACGGATTGAGAAAGGTCGCCGCCGTCAGGGGGGTCTCTCCCACGCTTCGCCGTTTTGTAAAGATCCGTGCCAAGGAGCTTGAAGAGCCGAAGAGCGCCTATCCCTTTTTTGAGGGAGACATCGCCTGGATTGAGACCGGTGGGGATTGGGAACTGACCCTCGGTTATTATGAAGAGTACCACAGCCCCTTTAATATGACCGCTATTATGGAGGCATTCCTGGGGGTGGTCGACCACGACAAGGAAAAGCAGGGGCAGGCGTTTCGCGAACTCCTTCCCTGGATGGAGGAGTCGATCGCCGGAAACCTTGGCTCCCCCTATCGCCAACGAAACTTCAAGGATCTGCCGCCGCTCCGTTTTATCAACACGATTGCCGCGGGAGATGGCCGGGCCCGTTATCTGACCATCGCCTACTACCTCCCCAACATCCCCCCCTACGGCAAGAGCGGTCTCTCTAAAAAGGTGATCCTCCTCAATAACTCAGAGGCACGGTTGGAGGGGGTCGTCCGAAGGATGGCGGAACTGACCCTCGATCCCGCCCAGGTCAAGCGGCTTAACGGGGACGGACTCGACCTCCTGATCATCGGTCATGAAAATGCCCATGGGGCAGGACCGGGACGACAGTACCTTGTTCGGGTCGAGCGGGGGAAAAAACTGACCGCCCATGACCTGCTGCGAGAACACTCGAGCCCGCTGGAAGAGGCACGGGCCGACATGGTCGGTCTCGCCAGTTTGCCGGAGGCGGTCCGACGGGGGGTGGCGACCCAAGCCCAGGCGGAGGAGGCGGCGATCGCCCTGCTCGCCCTGTTAAATCGCGGTCTCGTCATGGGGGAGAATGATGATCACGGCCGCGGTTCCTTTGTGCAATTTACCACCCTCTTCGAAAAGGGGGGGATCGTCGAAACCCCTCAGGGTTATTTCGCGGTCGATTTTGACCGGATCTTTGAGGTCGCCCGGGAGACGGGGGAACGGATGAACCGGATCCAGCTGACCGGCGACTATGCGGAATTTGATGAGTGGTACCGTCATTCGGTGGAAAACCTGCCGACGCGGATGAGAAAACATTTCCTGCCGCTGCTAAAAAAGCTCCCCCGTGAATTCTCCCCTTACTACCGCTTCAAGTTTTCGACTCGTTGACCCCCTTGTCGAGCCAGAGTGAGCCATATTTGTTGACTTTATTGGCTCAATATGGCTCAATCTGGCGATGCTCTCCTTTGAACTGGAACCTAAAATTGAAGGAAAACTTAAGAGTATCAGCGAGATAGCAGTGCAAAAGCGAATTGAATTGTCAGCGCTTCCCGCAGACTTCCGTGAGGCAATCCATCGTTACGCCCGGATCAGCAATCTCGGGGCCTCCACACGGATTGAAAACGCCATCCTGACCGACCCGGAGATCGACTGGATGGACAAGAGGCTGGGGAGCGACACGCGCCTCGGCTCCTTTGAAAGGGAGAGGTCTGTGATTGAGAACAAACTCTCAAAAGACAAGGAGCGGAGCATCGAAGAGGTGGCCGGCTTGAGGCAGGTGCTGACCCTGATCTACTCGCAACCGGAGGAACTGTTCCCCCTCAAGGAAGCGGATCTTCGGGGCCTCCACAGGGAGCTCCTACAATACTATCCGCCGGCCTCCCATTATCTCGGTCAGTATAAGGTCGCCTCAAACAGCGTCATCGAGCGCCTGGGGAACAAGATCACGCGAGAGATCTTCAAGACCTCGGATCCCGGTCCGATCACCGCGGCCGCCATGAAGGAGTTGCTGGATTGGTACAACGGCACCCTGCCCGGCGCCCTTTGGTCCGCGGCGGTCGTCAGCGAATTTGTCTTCCGCTTTCTCGCGATTCATCCCTTCCAGGACGGCAACGGACGACTGGGACGGTCGCTCTTTTCGCTCGGCCTGCTCCAGTCTCCCGATGAGAATCTTAAATTTGTCACCCCCTATCTCGCCCTCGACCGGCAGATCGAAAGAAGCCGTGCGGAATATTATCTCGTCCTGCGCCGTTGTTCGGGCGGCGTCTTTCAACAGGATCCTCATCGCTACCAGATCGGGCATTTTCTCAACTTTATGATAAAAATGCTGGAGCGGTCCCTGAAACAGGACTTCCCGTATTACCTTAAGAAACATTCAAGCTATCTCGCGCTGGGGGATAACGGGAAAAACATCCTGGCCTGCTTC
>CAYYFU010000207.1:437-3231 GCA_964471095.1 uncultured Pseudomonadota bacterium | reverse complement strand
AACTGATCCGCGAGGCCCGAAAGAATTTTACCGAGCTGGCCGAGTCGATCCAATCAAGCGATCTGTATCTCCGCGCCAAGGAAACCGCCCGTCAGACGAAAGATCAAGTTTTGTCAGTCCTGAGCATTCCGTCCCAGGAAGAGATGGTGAGGCTTTCCAGAAAGATCACCAGCCTGGAACAGAGGATGAATAAACTGTCACGGAAAGCCGCTTAGGATTGCCCATCACACCCACAGTTTCGCCCGGGGGCATCAGCTAGGGCCTCCCGGGCGAAGTTGTTTTTAGGGCTTGGTACCCTCTTGATATCCTTCCTCGAGATTTAGTAGCGTCGGCGCGTGCGTCCCAAGTCAATCCTGATCCTCTCCGGCGGGCTCGATTCCACCGTCTCCGCCTGGATCGCCCGCGAGCAGACCCAACCGCTCCTCGCGCTCACCTTTGACTACGGCCAGCGGGCCGTGATACGGGAGATCGAGTCGGCCACCGCAACCTGCAAGATACTGGGGGTCAGGCATAAAGTGATCTCCCTCCCCTGGCTCTCGGAAATGACTGACACGGCCCTGGTCAATCGAAAACAGCCTCTTCCGATGTTGAAGGAGTCGGAACTCGATTCCGCCAAGACCCAGGCAACTGCCAAGGCGGTCTGGGTCCCGAACCGGAACGGGGTTTTCCTGAATATCGGCGCCGCCACTGCGGAGTCGCTGGGGGCCGATCTCCTCGTCACCGGTTTCAACAGGGAGGAAGGGACCACCTTTCCCGACAACTCCGCCCCGTTTGTCCGGGCGGCTGATGAGTTTTTCTGGTACTCGACCTTAAGCAAGGTCAAGGTCTTGAGCTATACCCAGGCGATGACCAAGCGGGAAATCGCCGCGAGGGCACGGGCGTTGGGGATCGATCTGGAAAAAATCTGGTTTTGTTATGAAGGAGGGGAAAAACCGTGCCGGAAGTGCGAATCCTGCGCGAGATTCTACCGGGCGGTGGCAGACCTCGCCCCCCATCCCCCTCTCCTGAATGCAGGAGAGGGGGAGTCAGAGGGGGTGAGGTCATGAAAATCTTCTTTTCCGAAAAAAGGATTGACTACGACGGCAGCCAGCTCGCCCCGCACTGGATCCGTGAAACCTTCAAGATCGCCGGGGACGCGGCGGTCGCCTTCCTCGGCGGTTGCGACATTTTGCCGGAAAAGATCGTTGACCTGGAGGACCGCGGCAAGCGAATCGCCAGCGAGCAGATGGTTCATCTTATTGCCGAATTTTTTGATACCGACCTGACCCGGACGATCCTGCTGCAACGGCTGCTGGTCAGCCTCGCCCAGCAGGAGATCATGTTTCGGTCAAAATGTTTTCTGATCCGTTCCGGAAACGACCTCTTCGAGGGGGATGCGAAGTTATCCGTTTCCGTCGCCACCGCCTCTCCCGTTTCGACCCTGATCCATTTCGGAATCAACGTCTCCTCAAAGAACACGCCCGTGAAAACAAAGGGGCTTGCCGACTACGGCATCGAACCGGCCGGGTTCGCCCGTTCCCTCCTGGAAACCTTCAAACATGAGGTCGAGGGCCTCAAGGTTGCCAGGTCAAAGGTCAAGGCGGTTTGATGAATTCCGAAGCAACCATCATCGAGATCTTCTCCTCGTTTCAGGGGGAGGGGACCCATGCGGGGGAACGGCACCTGTTTGTCCGGTTTCAGGACTGCGAACTCTCCTGCAAGTGGTGTGACACCCAGGCCACCTTTGTCGAAAACAGGTTCTGCCGTGTCGAATTCCCCCCTTTTTCAAAAAAAATCCGCCTTATCCCGAATCCCGTTTCCGTCCCGGCCCTGATGGAAATCCTTTCACCCTTTACGGAGACCACGATTGCCGTGACCGGCGGCGAGCCGCTCCAAAAGACACCGTTCCTGAAGGAATGGCTGCCGCTGATGAAAGGGAAGAAGATCCTGCTGGAGACCGCCGGCGTGCATGTGCCGGAGTTGAGGGAGGTGATCGGTTTCGTCGATATCGTCAGCATGGATTTGAAGCTCCCCTCCTCCACCGGGATGCACCCCTGGTGGCGGGAGCATGAGGATTTTCTAAAGGTCGCCTTGCAGAAGGAAGTCTATATCAAGGTGGTCGTGACTCAGGAGACCGAGGATCGGCATATCGAAAAGGCGACCGCCTTGGTGGCCGGGGTCGATCCGAAGATCCCGTTCCTCCTGCAACCGGCGTCGGTCACGGCAAAATTTCGGACGGTACCGCTCCCGGATCAACTGGGTCGTTGGCAAGAAATGTCAAAAACTCAACTCAAAGATGTTCGGGTCCTGCCGCAGATCCACAAGGCGCTCGGCGTCGCGTAGGCCTATGGGGTGAGATGCAGGATGCAGTCGGGGGGAGGGGCGTTCGGCATCAGGCAGTTCATCGGTCCCAAGGTGGTTGAGCTGTAGGCCCCCGGTCCGCAGCTGAAACCATCAATCACGACCACGAGGTTCCCTGCGCTCGGCTCGCTGGCGTATCCCGTAAGACCCCCCATCGTGGCCGAGCCGTACCTGATCCCTCCGGAATCCGCGAACGTCAACGTCAACGGCACCGTAATCCCGGAGCAGGTGTGCTGTCCGCTGAGCGTCCCGTAGGTATAGGTCGTCACCGCCCTGCAAACCCCCTCGGTGTTATGACAGAAGAGGCCTGTCCCGCATTGGTTTTGGCTGGCGCCAGGATTGCACCGATCCCCCGACTCACCGGTCCCGACCGCCTTGCAGACCCCGTTCCCGTCGGCCGGCTTATAACCGCAATAGGTCGAGGCGCACCCATGATCGCCCACGCAGGACTCAC
>CAYYFU010000207.1:0-427 GCA_964471095.1 uncultured Pseudomonadota bacterium | reverse complement strand
CGCGAGACTGCTCGTCACCGGTGCCGTCGTCGGGATCCCGCTGGAGCAGAGTGATACGTCGCCTCCCATCCCCCTCACCCGTTCGATGCAGTTGGCGATCTCCTCTTCATCCGCCCCCTCCAGATTCCCCTGAAACGCCTCATAGGTCGAACTCCAATCGACCGCCGCCGCATTGAAATCCTCCTCCTCCATCTGGTTCAGAACGTAGGCGGAAAAGATGGTGATCTGCGTATCGTCAAAGTTATCATAACCCTGCTCGCTCATCGTGTCCCCCCAGACAATCCCCCAGTCACGCCAATCGGCCCGATCCGATTCCCCGGTGTACGCGTCAAACGCCCGCTTGGTCGTGGCGAGGTGTTCGGTCAAAACGGTTCCCTCCTGGCCGACCCAACCGCAGACCACGGCAGCCTCGCCGCAGGCGGCAAAG
>CAYYFU010000206.1:0-3234 GCA_964471095.1 uncultured Pseudomonadota bacterium | reverse complement strand
CTCGCCGGCGGCGAGCCGGCCAATTTTCTGGATGTGGGTGGCGGGGCGACCGCGGAGCAAGTAACCCAGGCGTTCAAGATCATCCTGGCAGACCCGAGGGTGAAGGCGATCCTCGTCAATATCTTCGGCGGGATCATGAAGTGCGACACGATCGCGCAAGGGGTGGTCACCGCGGCGCGGGAGGTGCATCTCAAGGTGCCGGTGGTCGTGCGGTTGCAGGGAACAAACGTTGAATTAGGGAAAAAGATTTTGCGGGAGTCGGGATTGAATCTGGTTTCGGAGGATGACCTAGACAAGGCGGCAGAAAAAGTCGTGGGGTTATGTCGATCCTAGTCAACAAAAATACCAAGGTGATCACTCAGGGGATTACCGGCAAGACCGCGCAGTTCCACACGCGGCAGTGCGTCGCGTACGGGACCCAGGTCGTTGCCGGCGTCACCCCGGGAAAAGGAGGGCAAGAAATTGAAGGCATACCGATCTTCAACACGGTCCGAGAGGCGAAGGAGAAAACTGGGGCAAGCGTTTCGGCTGTCTATGTCCCCCCAAGGTTTGCTGCTGATGCAATCCTCGAGGCTATCGAGGCGGGGCTCGACCTGGTGGTCTGCATTACCGAGGGAATTCCGGTCCTCGACATGGTGCACGTCAGGCGACTCATGGAGGGGAAAAAGACCCGGCTCATCGGTCCTAACTGCCCCGGGATTATCACGCCCGGGGAATGCAAGATAGGGATCATGCCCGGACCTATCCATCGACCCGGCAAGGTCGGGATTGTTTCTCGCTCCGGAACCCTCACCTATGAGGCGGTGGATCAGGTCACCCGGATGGGGTTGGGACAATCAACCTGTGTCGGGATCGGCGGGGATCCGGTGCCCGGTACGACGTTTGTCGATTGCCTGAAACTCTTTAACGAGGACAAGGCAACCGAGGCGATCGTGATGATCGGCGAGATCGGCGGCAACGCCGAGGAAGAGGCGGCGCAATTCATCCGGGCTTACGTGAAAAAGCCGGTTGTCTCGTTTATCGCCGGGATCTCCGCGCCGCCTGGCAAGCGAATGGGACATGCCGGGGCGATCATCTCCGGCGGCAAGGGAACCGCGAAGGAAAAGATCGCCGCCCTTGAATCGGCCGGGGTTTCCGTGGCAAGAAGTCTCGTGGAGATCGGACCGAGGTTAAAGGAAGTGTACCATGGATAACGCTTCGACTTCGCTCAGCGTAAACGAACGCACTTTATCGATCATCAAGCCGGACGGTGTGCAAAAAAACCTGATCGGGGAGTGTTTTCGGCGATTTGAAAAAGGGGGATTAAAGATTGTCGCCCTCAAGATGCTGCAGCTAAACAAGCGGCAGGCGGAGGAGTTTTACGCCATCCATCGCGGCAAACCGTTTTTTGAGCCACTCATCCGGTATATGATCTCCGGCCCGGTGGTCGTCTCCGTTCTGGAGGGAGAAAACGCCATCGGCAAAAACCGCGAGATCATGGGGGCAACCGACCCCAAAAAAGCAGCCCCCGGAACGATCCGGCGTGACTTTGCCGAATCGATTGACGCGAATATCGTCCATGGTTCGGATGGACCGGAAACGGCGAGGGTCGAGATCCGGTTCTTCTTCCCGGAATTATCCTGACTGATTAATTAAAAATAACTTAATTAAATCAACAGCTTAGTGACCTTGACAAGGGGTGAAGATTCCCGCTAAGGTCCCGCATCCTAAAAGTTTGAGGAAGGAGGTGAAAATCAAATGAAGAAGATTCTTGGAGCATTGGCAGTCATTTTGGCCCTCTCCTCCAGCGCCGTTTTTGCGACGGAGCAGCAGGTTGAGAAGAAGGAAGATGCGGCCGTGACCGTTTGCAAAGGAAAATTCCAGGAAGGCACCAAGGAGTACGATGAGTGCCTCAAGGCTGAGCAGGCAAAGGCAAAACAGACCTCTCAGACCGAGACGGGTGAGAAGAAGGTCCATTAATTCTCTCATCTTTTGAAGTTAAAAAAGCCCCCGTACCGACCGGTACGTGGGGCTTTTTTGTTATTGCCTCCATCAGAGCTTCTGACTACAGTTGCGGATCGTTGCGGGAGTAGCTCAGCTAGCAGAGCATCAGCTTCCCAAGCTGAGGCTCGCGGGTGCAAATCCCGCCTCCCGCTCATTGAGTTTATGACGGTGCGGAGGATTTGTCCTCTCTGTAAAAAGCCGGTCGTCCGGAAGAATAACCCCTGGAGACCGTTCTGTTCGGAACGCTGCAAAATGACTGATCTCGGACGCTGGGCCCGGGGGGATTATAAGATTCCCGATAAATCATCGAAACCAACAGCGCTCTCTGATGATGAAGGGTTAGCAAGCAAAAATCCTATGAAGAAAGAGGGTGGAAACTAGCGGATCAAGCTGCAACCACTGGCCCCGTGGATGGAGCCCGCCAAGAGAGAATCGGTCTCCGGAGGGAGCGCCTCTTGGGTTGAGGAATCACACTGATCCCCAATCCCATCGCGATCCTGATCCTGCTGACCGGGGTTAAAGACCATCGGACAGTTGTCACCCTGATTGGTCACCCCATCCCGATCGTCATCCCCATTCGGATTTTCCGTCTCTGCCGGGTTGACGGGACGAGACGGGATGTCCTGAAAAACATAGATGTCACAATCGATGCCGAGTGAATTATTGGGATCCAGCGGTTCGCAATCGTAGAGGTCCGAGATCCCCTCCCCATCGGTATCCCAGTTTTCCGGATCCGTTCCGCGGATCTCCTCTTCATAAAGATCGGTCAACCCATCCCCGTCCTGATCCGCATCGCAAAGATCCCCGACATGATCGGCATCCCGATCCTCTTGACCGGCATTGACTGTCGCAGGACAGTTGTCGAGGCTAGAGTCGATTCCATCCCCGTCGTCATCGGCCCCAAACAGGGGGGGGGTGATAAACGTCAGTTGGAAAAACAGAAGTAAAAACAATAATTTATACATAACATCCATGTATGTCGCCCCTTCCATAAGAGATTATCGACCAAGATACAAATAAGTTTCGGGAATAATTTGGCGCTGATTTGACACCCCTTTTGCCAATGCCGTACAGTTAAAGGGATGACACCCGTGAACTCAGAAAACGGCGCCCGGCGTATTGATCCAAGACTCGATCTCCAGGAAGAGATCCTCCGCCTGAGGAAAGAGCGGAAGGCGGTCATCCTGGCCCATTTCTACCAAGAGTCGGAGATCCAGGACCTGGCTGATTTTGTCGAGGACTCATTGGGGC
>CAYYFU010000205.1:0-3255 GCA_964471095.1 uncultured Pseudomonadota bacterium | reverse complement strand
TGAGGGGGAGGCTCGATCCGGCTTTGCCGGTCGAGGGGGCGACGCGAGCCCCTACTACTGCCGGCAGAGGTCGCCGTTTTCCGGCCGGCCGCAGAACGCCTCGCACTCCTCGCGTGTCACGTCGTCGCCGAACCGGTCGATGCAGGCCTGCGGTACGCCCCCCTCTCCCCCTGGGGGGTCCGAGCCGAACTCAGGCGGCGGTTCGAAGTTTGGTTGCCTCAGGCCGTAGGTCCCCGTGCATTGAGGGGCCTGTATCGTCCCTCCAAAACTGATTTGGGCGCCGGTGGCAGGTGCCGTCGGTCCGCTCGTCTGAAAGCCGACCCCCGTGATTGCCAGATGTCCCGGCATCGTGATCGAAAGGCCGCCGTTAGCGCCGGCCAAGAGGGTTCCATTCCCCATGTTCGTTAATGTCCCCAGCGGCTCGCAACTCCGCTCGGTCGGGATGCAGTACTCGTTCGTATCGAGATTGACCGGATTGACCATGATATGTCCCGGGGTCTGGCCGTCGGCGCAGGTGGTCGTCTGACGTTCGAGGTCGCCGCCGAATCGTCCGTTGTCCGGCGGTCCCTCTTTGCTGAGGTCACCCGCCCCGTTCGCCATCTCCTGGCCTTGGCAGTTGTAGTCCCCGAACCCGTTGTCTTCGCGCATCTCCTCTTCGAGGGCAAAGCAGTCTTCCATATTCTCTTCCACATTCTGTCCGTTTGCGAAATTCAGCTCCGAGAAGTCGCCGGTGCAATCCCAGTTTCGGGAAAAGGCGGGATTGACGCTCGACGGATCGAGCGGGCCGAGGTCGAAGGCATTGACCTCCGTAAAGAACCGCGCCGTCGACTCGTCCGTCCGGAGGAAGGTCTGGAGGATCCGGGTCCTCCCAAAGTCCGTCGTGGTTGACCCGTTGGAGATCGAGAAACATTCCGTCCCGGTATGGGTCACGGTCGGACAGCCTCCATCCGCTGCGGCCGCGATCATCGGGCAGTCGGTCTCACCGGCCGCCGTCGGGTCGAAGTCCGGATTGGGGCAGACGTTGATCTCGCCGTAGTTGTCGGCGTTGACGACCACCCCGCAGAGCTCCTGGGAAAAGGCCTGCAGGAAGCCGCCGAGCGCATCGGCGCTCACATCAAACGGGACCATGTCCTGGATCCGCATCGGCGGGGGAGGGCCTTCGAAGCTGAATTTGGCACACCCCTCCGTTGCGTTGAGCTTGGAGTATGTCTTGCCGATAAAAGAGGTTGCGACACCGGTGAAGGGATCGACGAAGTCGCCTAAAAATCCCCCCTGGATCGCAAAGGTATCCGCCGTCACATCGGCCCGGATCAGGCCCCTTCCGAAACCGCCGTTCATCTGGCCGGTGGCGGAGGCGTTGCCGTTACCCAGCGAGATCCGTCCCTCCGTGACCGTCCCGGTCGTTCCGAGATCGACCGTCATGGAGAAATTGGCCTTCTCGCTTTTCCCCTGGAATGTTCTGCCATGGGCGAGGGTCGCGGTGTAGAGAGAGCCGGCGGCGGTATAGAGCGCCTCCTCCTCCAACACCCCTCCGAAGCAGACATCCATCTGCAGGCCATCCACGTTTCCGATTCGGAGCTTGATCTCTTGAGGTCCCTGATTGGCCTCTTCCTCGCAGGCCCTCTTGTCCTCCATCCGTTCGTCGGGGATCCCGTTACACATCCCCGCCTTCTGTTCCTCGGTCTCCGGAGGAGGGGTCATCTTGTAGTAGGCGAGTGAGCCGGTCGGGATCGTGATCAGGCCCGATTTTTCCATCGCCTGGGCCATGCACTTTGGGAACTGGGCCATCTTGCTGTCCCGGATGATCTGCTTCTTGTGCATGTTCGACTCGCAGCCGGCCCGTGAGGGGTTTCCAACCGACCGGAGGTTATCCTTGAATTCCTCATGTTTTGCCTTGTTGACGACACTTAAGGCGAGTCTCCTCAGGCCGCTGGCCGAGGATTGCGAGACATCCAGACTGGAAAGGTCGGTATTGGGAACGGTCCGGAGCGAAGAGACATCTGCAGTCCCTGTGGTGGTCCCGGAACCACCGGTCCCCCCGCGGCTGCTGCTTCCTCCGCAACCACTGACCCCGCTGACACTATTAAAGGTCCAGATCAGCGTTGCGACCGCCACCCCCGTCAAGATTCCTTTAAATTTAAACATAACCCCCCCTTGTCAAAAGTTTCCCTGTGCCGGGGTAATACCGCAAACGGGATGCCAATCGGCTGAAAAACACAACCCATTGAAATAATGATAAATTTTATGGGCCTCCCCGGTTTGAAAGGGGTTAAATTTAACCCCTTTTTGTCAGGCTTTTGACGTTTTGCGCCGACCTTGCCACTCCTTGACACCCCCTTAAATCAAGGGCATGAAATCAAAGATGCTGCGGAAGAAAATCAGCTGGTTCTTGGGTCTGGCGGTCGGTGTGGGGCTTGCCTACTATGGTTATTCCCGTCTGATTAAAACCGCTGATCGGTCCCTCCCGGCCGATTTTTCGCAAGTTTTGATCCCACAAACGGAGCAGTTGGTGAAAGAGGGTCAACAGGGGCTTCGCGAAAAGCAATATGCCCCGGTGATTGAGACCTTAAAGAGGATGCGGACCCGGTATCCCGATAACCCGGATTTGAAGAAAAAGTTGGCGTTTGCCTATTTTGCCTCCGGGAGATATCCCGAGGCGGAACCGCTCTTGAAGGAGGTCCAGAAGGGCGATCCGGACCCGGAGATTTCCGCCAAACTGGCGATTATTGCCGGAGAAAGGGAGCGATGACCTCTCACCTCGACCCCAACGCCTTTGAGCCGGGCCAGATGGTCCGTAAAAGCTTTGGCCTGAAGGGGGAGATCCAGAAGGACCTCATTCAGGACTATCACAGCCCGATCATTGAAAGGATGATTGCCGCCGGGAATCGCCACGCGGAAAAGGGGATCACCTTTCATTTGGCGAACTCGTTCGGGTTCTGCTACGGGGTCGACCGGGCGGTCGACCTGGCCTATGAAACCCGCAAAAAGTTTCCGGATCGGCGGATCTTCCTGACCGCCCAGATCATCCATAACCCGCGCGTCAACAAAAATTTACGGGAAAAAGGGATTGAGTTTCTCGAAGACCTTTCCGTCGTCAAAAAGGGGGATGTGGTGATTCTGCCGGCCTTCGGGGCGACGGCCGAGCAGATCGATCAGATCAAGAGGACCGGTTGTGTGATGGTCGACACCACCTGCGGATCGGTGCTGAATGTCTGGCGGCGGGTGGAAAGCTACGCCGCGGAGGGGTACACCTCG
>CAYYFU010000204.1:2074-3273 GCA_964471095.1 uncultured Pseudomonadota bacterium | reverse complement strand
AAACGTGGGACGTAAAATCAAACTGGTGGTCAGTGATTTTCATATCGGCAAGGGGAAGATCCTGCCGAACGGCCGGTTCAATCCGCTGGAGGATTTCTTTTATGACGCCAAGTTCATTGAATTCCTTCATTACTATCGGACCGATGATTATGCCGCGGCCGAAGTGGAGCTGATTTGCAACGGAGATTTTTTCAACCACCTCCAGATCGATCCTTTTGAGACCCACCCCGATGCCATTTCGGAAAAAGTGGCCCTGCGTCGAACCGAGGAGATCCTGCGGGGACATTCCGAACTGTTTCAGGCGATGCGTGAGTTCGCCGCCACTCCCCAGCATCGGATTACCTTCATGCTCGGCAATCATGATCCGGGGTTGTTGTTCCCCGCGGTCGGGCGCCGTCTCCGGGAATTTCTGGGAGAGGCAACCTCTTTCAAGCTGGAGCCGTATCGGTTTGAAGGGGTCCATATCGAGCACGGCAACCAGTTCTTTGCCGATAATGCCTACAATCCCAAACGGTATTTTTTGAGCAAAGGGCTGGCCGAACCGGTCATCAATCTCCCCTGGGGGAGTCACTTTGTCATTCATTTCTTAAACCGGGTCCGCCTGGAGCGCCCCTATTTTTCAAAAGTTTATCCCTTCAAGTATTACTTAAGGTGGGCCTTGATCCATGACACCTGGTTTGCCGTTCGGGCGATCGTGCGGATTGTCGCTTATTTCATCTGGCTTCGGTTCCGGAAGGATCCGCACCGTCGGTCTCCGCTCTCCCGTACCGTCCGGATCATCAAGGAGGTCGGCATCTCGCCCAATTTGACGATCGAGGCCAAAAGGATCCTGCTCACGCAGAAGGATGTCCGTCTGGTCATTTTTGGCCATAGCCACCATGCGATGATCCGGCAGTTTGCCAAGGAGAAGACCTACATCAACACCGGCCTTTGGAACGAGCAGGTCTCGCTGGAACCCTCGGAGCCGGGAAAGTTGGTCTATTTGACCTACGCCCTGTTGGAGTGGCCGGATTCGGGAAACCTCAAGGCAAGTCTCAAGGTTTGGAAGGGAACCCATCGAATGATTGAAGATTTCCTGGATTAGTCGATGCTGCAAGTTTTGGAAAAAGGCCGGGTCCCTTATCCGGAATCGGAGTCTCTCCTAAAGATGTTGGCGGAGGAACGACGTCAGGGAAAGATCCCGGACACCCTGCTCCTTT
>CAYYFU010000204.1:0-2064 GCA_964471095.1 uncultured Pseudomonadota bacterium | reverse complement strand
GCACCCGCCGGTCGTGACCATGGGAAAGCGCAATTCCCGGCAGGATCTGACCGTTTCCGAGGCGGCCTTGAAAGGGGAGGGGATCGAGTTTTTCCAAACGGATCGGGGAGGGAGACTGACCTATCATGGACCCGGCCAACTGGTCGGTTATTTTATTTTTTCCATGAAAAAGGAGAAGATCCCGTGGTTGGTCGGCACGATCGAAAAATGGCTCCAAAGGCTCCTCGCGGATTACGGCTTGCGGGCCTCTTCTGAACGAGAAAACCCCGGTGTCTGGGTCGGCCCAAAAAAAATTGCGGCGGTTGGATTACGGCTGGATCGCGACGTGACCCGTCACGGGTTTGCCCTGAACGTGAATCTGGATCTGAAGCCGTACGGTCTTTTCATTCCGTGCGGACTTCGCAACCGGGGCGTCACCTCACTCCAGCAGGAACTGGGGAAGGAGATCACCCTCGACGAAGTTCGAAAAAAGATCCGGGAACTAGTCCCCCTCTTTTTCCCGATAAACGACTAGTTCGTCCGCTTGATCCTTTTCATCCGGCAGGCTTTTGAGGATTTTTTGAATCTCCGCGGCCGTCATGAGATGCCGGCGAAGGTCTCGTTCAATCACCCGCCGATCCTGCTGGATGAAATCAAACCTGGTTTTTTCTTTTTCGATCATTGTCTCTTCCTTTAAGTCGCTGACGGCAGATGGAACGGTTTCTCGATTTCCATCAGGATCTTGCCGTTTTTAAAAATCCGCAGATCCCCCGTGGATTCTGAAATAACAATTGCAACGGCTCCCGTCAAGGTGGTGATCCCTGCCGCCGCAATATGCCGTGCCCCCAGCCCCCGGGGGAGGGAGTCCTCATCGCTGGCGGCCCCCAGGTGGCGGCCGGCGGCCAAGACGAGCCCGTCGGTGCTGATAATAAACGCCCCATCGAGGGCCGCAAACTCCCGGATCGTTTCCTTGAGCTTTGGGTTCAGGATATTCCGCTCCTTATCCGTATACCCCTTAAAGGGGTTAATGATCATCTGACGGGAGAGTTGTAAAACCTTTTCTTCATCTCCGAGCACAAAGGTGGTTCCGACCGGTTTTCCTTCCCGGCCGCGGCTGGCGATCTCCAGGGCGAGTTCCAGGACCGTTTGAAAGACCTCGGGATGAACCCCCTCGGAAAGCCCGTCCACCGCCTGCGTCGTCAGGATCTCCGCCTCTTTTCCCGTATCGAGGCAGACCAGACTGTCGAATTGGCCCTGTTCCGGTGTCCCGGTAACAAAAACAATCCGGTCGCCGACCCGGATCATTTTATTCGACAAGGCCAACACCACCGCGGTCTTAATTTGCCCCATCCGGGTCATCTCGATCGGCGGGAGGGTTAGCAGGGGAGTTGCTGTTTTTTCCGTGTTTTTCGGATCGAGCGGACGGTGACTGACATAAACTATCTTGCAATCCTTGGGCGGTTTTTCCTCCGGGATTTCTTTTAAGGGATCGATAAAGATAAAAATCGTGGAAGCGTGGGTGAGTCGAGCCATTCGAAAGGCGGCACTCATCAGGGCGCGATTGATCCCTTTAGTTGCGGGTCTCATTAAAATTCAGTATAGAGAACTCGATGGGCAAAATAAAGCTTCTTGTCGGGTTGGGACTCATTTTTTTCCCTCTCCTTGGTTTGGCCGAAGACCCGTTTCGCTGGAGCTGGAGTTCCTCGCCTGCGGAACTTCGTCCCGAAGAGCCGTTGACGCTCGAAGTGACCTTTGAAATCCCCCCCGGCCATTATCTCTATAAAGACAAGACAACGGTTGAGGCGGTCGACCCGACTCTGTCCCGGGAGTCGGTTCAGTACTCCCCGTCCCAGGCGCGCAAAGACCCATTTTTTGGAGAGGTGAAGGAGGTTTTTTTGGAGGGTGCCACCGTCCGGTCGGTCTTCCGACTTCCCCCCGAGATCCCGCCGGGAAGGCAGGAGCGGACTTTTCTGCTTCATTACCAAGGTTGCTCCGGAACCCTTTGCTACCGTGAAATGAGGCAGGAGATTTCCGTTCCTCTCACGGTTCGCAGCCCCGCCGCGGATTCAAAACCGCAGAATTTTT
>CAYYFU010000203.1:0-3275 GCA_964471095.1 uncultured Pseudomonadota bacterium | reverse complement strand
ACGGACAGTTGTCCGAGTTGTTCCCCAAACCGTCCAGATCTTCATCGAGCGAGTTGACCAGATCGAGCGGGAAGGCATCGGCGCCGTCCGGGATCCCGTCACCATCGGTGTCGGCCACCAGGGCACTGGTGCCAAGGCGATATTCCTGCAGATTGGTGAGCCCATCTTCGTCATCGTCGATCTCCGTGGAAAAATCGGAGGGGCTGAAGGTAAGGAGGACCGGCTGCTTCTCGTCCCCCAGGCTCATCGCCTGGCGGGCGAGGGCCAGCGTAACGCCGCTCGACGGCGGCTCCAATCCCTGCAATGCGGCGGTCTCCGAGCCGGCCAGGATCACCACCTCCACCACGGCTTGGTAATCGGCCTGCTCCAAACCGGCAATCTCGGTTTGATACGATTGGGCCGTCTCGTCCCATGCCAGACGGCCAGGTCCCCAGAAACCCTCGGCCCCGTCGGAGGAATCGAGCGAGAGACGCAACACGGCGTCCCCTTCGACCGCCATGACATCGGAGGAGAGTTCCAGATCAACGGAGACGAGGTGAACCTTCTCCCCTCCCCCGCAACCGATAAACCCACCAACCATCCCGAGAATGAGAATTTGAGTTAGTCTGTTCATGGTTTACTTCTCCTTCACCTGCGTGATCACGTCAGCCACGACGCTGCTCCGCTCCGCACCGCCGTCGGTCATCATCCCTGCCAAAATCGATCCGGCGGCATCGACCCGACCCGCTGATCCCAAAAACAGCCCCGGCATCCGTCCCGGCGGGACCAGCATCACCTCCAACACCTGCTCCTCTCCTGTCACCAGATCCTGCAGCAAAAAGGTGTGGGGGCCTTCGGTCAAGACGGGTGGGACAAATGAAAAACTGCCATCCGCAGAGGAAGGGTAGACAACCGTCTGGTTGGTCCCCAGATCGGTGAGGGGGGTTTCTCCATCCAGGATCTCGATCGCCCCCCCTTTTTCTGCGTATCCCTGAAAGGAGAGCCGGGTGTGGGTGACCAGATTCCCGTCCGCCAGGTTGGTGACGAGCGGGACGGAAAAGAGTTCCACGGTCACGTGATTATCGCCGGAAGAGGTGATCTCGACATTTCGGACCTCGCGTCGCCGGATGACCCGCCCGGTGCCGTTCATCGCCTCCACCAGGATGGAACGATTTGTCCCGACCGGGATCCCTGCCAGGGTGCCGCCGGCGGAATCGGAGGCCAGGAGCGATTCGACTGGTTCAAAATCGTCACCGGTCACGACAATCCGGAAACCTTCCCCCTTCAAAACGGGCGGAGAGATCCCTTCCCCGCCTCCCTCCGGCCAGCGGGCATTTTTCACCTCGAGCGTCAGGACCCCTCCCCCCTGGGGTGCTTGCGCACAAGCGACGGCAAGGATCAGGAACCCTGCCGAAAATAAAAAACGTCTCCGCATCTCTTCACCTCAACCTACGGCAATACAACAACGATCGCCCCGGCTGCCGCCGCCGCCCCGGCTGCCGCCGCCGCCACACCGCCGCTTGCCCCGGCGGCCCCCACCAGCACCCAAAAGAGCGGCCGCTTGTAAATGGGACGGTAACGCCCCACCAGCAGAACATCTCCGCTAAACCGGTTGCGAAGCTTGTCCGGCTTCACCGCCAGATCGGTCCGGATCTCCTTGTGCAGTGACTTCGCCACCTCGGCGGCAATCTCCGCCGAGCGCTGGGACAGATGAGCCACGGCAAAGGACTGGCTGGTCGCATCCGCCTTCAGACGGGAATCAATGAGCCGCTTTTCCACCCTGTCCCCCTCTTGCTTTTTGAGGTGGCTCACCAGCAGGACCTTGGCGACACCCATTTCCCGTCCTGCCAGGGCGGTCAGCCGGGAAAGGTGATCCTCATCGCGAACCTCAGAGGAGCGAAAACCGAGCACCGACTCGGCCGGCTCGCCAAACCTCCAGGCGAGTGCCATGTTGACGGACGTGGTCTGCCCTTCATTAACCGCAACCCGGGCGAGCTTGGTTTCGTAGTGGCTCCCTTCCACCCGAACGACATGATCCCCGGCGGGACAATTCTCTATAAGGAGGGGGGTTACGCCGCGATAAGTGCCATTCAGAAAAACATCCATCCCCTCCGGTTGTGAATAGATCTTCAGTGTCCCGAAAGCGGAGTCCTTCTCCCGCGTTTCGCGCACCCCCTCAAAGAACCGAACCACCTTGGGAGGAAAATAGTCGGGATCCAATTTGCGGGTCGAGTCGAGACGCAACGCCTCCTTGAAAATGGATCGTGCCTCCTCTTCCCGGCCGGTGGTAAAAAGGACCAGCCCCAAGACGACATGGGCATCCACAAACGCCTGCTCCCCCTTGCCCCGTCCCTTCTGGATCGCGGATCGGAGCGTCTGCTCCGCCTTCTCAAGGTCCAGCTCGAAGTAGGCCTGTTTCCCCTTTTCCAAAAGTTCCTGGATCTGCTCTTCACGCCCCTCGACGATGGCGCGACGATGATAAAGGAATGTCTCCTCGGTCTGCTCCTTGGGGAGCACCATCACCTCGCCTTTGCGGTTAAATTCTTCACGAAGCCGGTCGGCAAACAGACGGGTCTTTTGTTGCTCCCCCTCTTTTTGATGATATTCCAGGACCGCCAAGCCATGGAGTTCGGCCGATCCCGGAATGGAAAAAAGCAGATAACTGCTGAATAACAGCCCAGCAAGGAACCGTGGTTTCATGTCCCACCTCTGTTTGTTACGGTCCTACGGGTATCCCCCTGCCCCAGGGTCCTGCAGTCCTTATACATAAACCGTGCCAAGCCAATTTTGTGCTCACGCAAACCTGGCGAACCGGTCCGATCGTCCGAAAAATAGGACAGACCGTCTTAAAATCGGACGGAGATGACTGTTGTTAGTTCTTGTCTTCGATTGGCACGAGGGGTGCCGGAGGAGATTCTGGGGAGATTTCTTCCACGGTCGGCGGTAGCGAGGCCTCGGTGGAAGTTTGGGGATTGAAGACCGAAGCATAGAGGTCGACCCGTTGGGACAGGATCCCCCCCTGATACCCCTTGTCAAAAAGCGTCCGTACCGCCTTCCACCCCTTGCGTCCCCAATCAACCGTCATTTCATTGACATACATCGAGATAAATTGGCCCGCCTTTTCCGCGTCGAGCCCGCGGGCATACGGAAGCGCCGCCTGGACCGACTCTTCCCGATGTTCCAAGGCATAACGGACCGAGGCCGCCAAGACCTGGGAGATTTTAATCTGCGTCTCCCGATCCAAAGAACGGCGCACCGCGATCGCCCCGAGGGGGACCGGCAACCCGGTCAGCTTC
>CAYYFU010000202.1:0-3281 GCA_964471095.1 uncultured Pseudomonadota bacterium | reverse complement strand
GCAAAGTGACCGGGGCGAAACTCTCCCTCCATCATCATTCCGACCTTGGGGACGGGAACATCCGTGATCGGTCCGTTGGGATAGATCTCTGATTCGCCGGGAGTAAAGACAATATCGACCCCTTCTTTTTCACACAGGTTCAAGTCCTGTTCGAGCGTTCGGGGGTATTTTGCAAAATCTTCTGGTTGGTTGAATTGGGTCGGATTGATGAAGATGCTCACAACGACCCGACCCTCACTACCCGCTGCCGCCCGCCGAAACAGCGAGCAGTGCCCCTCATGGAGCGCCCCCAGCGTCGGGACGAAGGCGATCCCCCGGCCCTCGCGTCGAGCCTCGTTAACCAGCGAGTTTAGCTTTTTGGCGGAGCTTATCTGTTGCATCAATCAGGTTTCGACGGAAACTATGTTCCTCGGCGGGGAATGATCCTGTTTTGACCTCTTGCGAATAGCGCGACAACGCCTCCGGAATGACCCAGCCGAGGTCGGCATATTTTTTCAAAAATCGGGGATTAAATTCCGGATCCATCCCGAGCAGGTCGTAGATCACCAAGATCTGTCCGTCGCAGTGCGGTCCGGAACCGATCCCGATGGTCGGGATCCTGATCTTCCCGGTAATTTTTTCGGCAACCTCCGTCGGGATCCCCTCCAGCACGACCCCCCAACACCCGGCCTCTTCCAACGCCCGGACATCCTCCATGAGCTTTCGCTCCTCACCCGAGGTCTTTCCCTGCACCTTGTAGCCGCCGTACTTGTGGACCGACTGCGGCTGGAGTCCGATATGTCCCATGACGGGGATTCCGATCCGGGTCATCCGATAGGCCAACTCAGCGACTTCAACGCCTCCTTCAATCTTCACCGCCTCCGCCTGTCCCCTTTTCATCAAAATACCCGCATTCTTGAGCGCCTCATTTAAGGACCCCTGATAGCTCATGAACGGCATATCAACGACCAAGAGGGGGTGGGTCAGTCCCCGGGCGACACAGGCGCTATGATAGGCCATTTCCGAGAGGGTCACCGGGATCGTATTTTTTTGCCCCTGGATCACCATCCCGAGGGAGTCCCCCACCAGCACCATTTCGACCTCGCCTTTGTCGATCAACCGGGCAAAACTGAAATCGTAGCAGGTGATGGTCGGGATCTTTTCAACCCCTTTCATTTTTTGAATCTTGGGGATGGTGACTTTCACTGCTTATCTCCCGATCGAGACATAATGTTTTTCCCCTCTTTTATCCGACACGATTTCCCGGACCAGGTTGTCGTAATCCGACTTATTTTTGACGAAATCGATGTCCGAAACGTTGACAACCAGGAGCGGGGTCTCCGTGTAGGAAAAGAAGAACCGATTATACGCCTCGGTCAGTTCGTCCAGGTAACGTTCGTCAAAATTTCGCTCATAATCAACCCCCCGCTTGCGAATATGTTTCATCAGCACCTCGCGCGAGGCCTGCAGAAAGATAACCAGATCCGGCTTGATCAGATGGGTGTCTAACAGCGAATAGATTTTCTCGTACAGAAACAGTTCTTCGTCATTCAGATTGATCGAGGCAAAGATCCGGTCCTTGGAAAAGAGGTAATCGGAGACGACCATCTTCTGGAAAAGGTCCTGCTGGGAGAGTTCCTTCTGCTGGAGATACCGGTTGACCAGAAACAAGATCTGCGTCTTTAAGGCGTATTTTCTCCGGTCCTTATAAAACGGGGGAAGGAAGGGGTTCCCCTCGTTATCTTCGAGGAGGAGTCTGGCATCAAACTGTTCCGAAAGCCTGCGGGCGAGCGAGGTTTTGCCGACGCCGATCGGCCCTTCCACGGCGATATAACGGGGCGATCCCATGCCGGCTTTTTAGACCAGATCAGATTGTGAAGACAAGTTGTTTGCGAGGGCGACAAATTGGGCGATCGGGACCGTTTCGGCCCGATCGGTCGGTCGGATTTGGGCACGAGAAAGGGCCTGATCCAGGGTTCCCGCGGGAAGCCGGGTTAGTTGGGCCCGGAGGCTGTTGCGGATCATCTTTCTTCGTTGCGAAAAGGCGGCCTGAATGACCGACTCAAAGGTCGGGAGGTGGTGGATGTCAAAGCGGGGGATCTCGTGCACCTGGAACTCGACCAAGGCCGAGTCGACCTTGGGAGGCGGGCTGAAGGCGCCCGGCGGGAGCCGCATCACGATCCGGTTTTCGGAAAAAATCTGGCTAAAGACGGAGAGAATCCCGTAATTCTTCGATCCCGGTCGTGCCGTCAGCCGCTCCGCGACCTCCTTCTGGACCATCAGATAGAATGATTCGAAGAGAAAGTGACGATCCAGCAGATGGAAGATCACCTCCGTGGCGATGTTGTAGGGGAGGTTTGCGACGACCTTCCACTTTCCTTGCTGTAATTCTTTTTCAAATTCAAGCTCGAGGAAATCAGCCTCAATAATTTTGGCGTGATGACTCTCCTTGAATTCCTCCTGCAGTCTTGCGGCAAGACGATGATCTTTCTCGACCGCAACCAGCTGTTGAACCTGCTCCGCCAAACGGCGGGTCATCCGGCCGGGCCCCGGGCCGATCTCCAGAATTTTATCCGTGGGGGTGACCTTGGCGACCCGGAGGATCTTGTCGATCGTGGAGGGGTTGAACAGGAAATGCTGGCCGAGTGATTTTTTGGCGAGGTGTTTCATATCGGGTTCGCCAGATTCAGGTTGGCGATGGCGTTGAGGGAGAGTGGGGATGACCTCCCCTGCAAAAGATAACGTCCACCGGTGTAGGTGATCATCACCGCGTTGTCGGTGCAAAACTTTGGGGAAGGGAAGAAGAGGCGGCGACCGCTTGTACGGCAGGACTCGCCGAGCTTCTCCCTCAATCGAGAATTGCAGGCGACGCCGCCGGTGAGGAGAACAGACTTGCAGCGGAAATTTTTCGCCGCCTTCATTGTTTTTTCGATCAGGTGATCAACAGCCGTTTCTTGAAATGAAGCGCAGAGATTTGCGACCTCACCCCCCATCCCCCTCTCCTTATTAAGGAGAGGGGGAGTTGAGGGGGAGAGGTCTAGAAGGCGCTTAACCGCCGTCTTTAACCCACTAAAACTGAAATCGTACCGCGGCAACCGAGGCTGCGGCAATTTGATCGCCCGTGGATTCCCCTCCCGAGCCAATCGGTCAATCACCGGCCCCCCCGGGTAGCCGAGGTTTAATAACTTGGCAACCTTGTCAAACGCCTCCCCCGCCGCGGTCTCATCACAGGAGGTCTCGATCCCCAAAGATCGGAAGAGCGTCGTGTAGGGAAAGAGTGTGCACGTAAGTGTAGATCTCGG
>CAYYFU010000201.1:2086-3315 GCA_964471095.1 uncultured Pseudomonadota bacterium | reverse complement strand
CCGACAGTCGGCGCTTATGCGTCACTTCGGAAAGCGGATTGGTCTGATCCATGAATTGGGAAAGCTGGCTCGAACCAAAAAACTCCTTAATCACCGCGGAAACCGGTTTCGGATTGATCAAATCATGCGGCATCAAGGTTTCAACATCCTGCAGACTCATCCGTTCCTTGATCGCCCGCTCCATCCGCAACAAACCGACCCGATATTGATTCTCCAAAAGTTCGCCGACCGATCGAACCCGGCGGTTGCCCAAATGATCGATATCATCAACCTGCCCTTTGCCGTCCTTGAGGTTGCAGAGGTAACCCACGGTCTCCATGATATCTTCCTTGCGGAGCGTGCCGACCTCCACCGGGGTTTCAAAATTAAACTTGTGATTGATCTTCACCCGTCCGACCTTGGAAAGATCGTATTTTTCCGGATTGAAGAAGAGATTTTGAAAGAAGGTCTTGGCCGACTCCGGAGTCGGGGGATCCCCCGGCCGAAGGCGCCGGTAGATTTCCATCATCGCCTCTTCCGCCGTGGCGATCTTGTCGGATTGCAGGGTGCTCCGGATGTAGTTGCCGACGTTGAGATTGTCAATAAACAGCAGGTCCATCTCTTCGATCTTTTTCTTCCGAACCTCTTCCAATTTTTCTTCCGTCAAGCTGTCACCGCAGGCCAGCAGAACCTCACCGGTCTTCTTGTCGACAATGTCATGGGCGATGGCGCTGCCGAGAATATCCGCATCCTCCACCGGGATTTCCTTGATCCGCGCCGCAACAATTTTATCAACAATCGCCTTGTTGAACTTGCGGCCCGCCCGGATCAGGATTTCATCCGTCCGGGGATGCCGGATTTCCCGAGACGCCTTTTGGTATCGGAGCAGCTCCGGAACCACATTTTTGAAAAGTTTTCGACCTTCAATCCGAACCGTCTCGCTTTGATAAAAATGATTCAACAGCTCTTCGGTTGAAGAACCCAACGCGCGCAGCAGGACAGTCGCCGGAAATTTGCGGCGGCGGTCAATTCGGACAAAAAGCAGATCTTTCGGATCGAATTCAAAATCGAGCCAAGAACCGCGATACGGAATAATGCGGGCCGAGTAGAGCAGCTTTCCCGAGGCATGGGTCTTTCCCTTGTCATGTTCAAAAAAGATGCCGGGGGAACGGTGCAGCTGGGAGACAATGACCCGCTCTGTCCCGTTGATAATAAAGGTGCCCGTTTCGGTCATCAGCGGGATTTCGCCA
>CAYYFU010000201.1:0-2076 GCA_964471095.1 uncultured Pseudomonadota bacterium | reverse complement strand
GACCTCCTGCTCTTTCACATCCCGGATCGATTGCGCCTTGGTCTCCGGATCATTATCCCAGACCACCAACCGGATCACGACACGCATCGGGGCGGCATAGGTCATGCCGCGTTGCCGGCACTCCCCGACATCGTACTTCGGCTTGTCCAGGTGGTACTCGACAAACTCCAGAGAGGCGGTCCGGTTGAAATCCCAAATCGGGAAAACCCCCTTAAAAACCCCTTGCAAACCTGCCGGTTCCCGCTTGTCTGAGGAGCGATCCGACTGTAAAAAAACCTCGTAGGATCGCTTTTGAACCTCAATCAGGTTGGGAATCGGAACAATCTCCTCAATCCGCGAGAAGTTCTTCCGGAGTATCCGGTCGTGTATCGAAACAGGCATTTTGTTCTCCCTTGCTGACCTTTATTTAACCTCGACCTTGGCCCCTGCCTTCTCCAGCAGGGTCTTCATCTTTTCGGCCTCTTCCTTGGAAACCCCTTCCTTCACCGTCTTGGGGGCACCTTCGACAAGATCTTTCGCCTCTTTGAGGCCCAACCCGGTCAACGCCCGAACTTCTTTAATAACGTTGATCTTGTTGTCGCCCCCCGAGGCCAGGACCACGGTAAACTCGGTCTTTTCCTCAGCGGCGGCGGCCCCGGCACCCGCGGGAGCGGCCCCTGCCACCATCACCGGAGCGGCGGCCGAAACTCCAAAAACCTGCTCCAGCTCTTTGACGAGTTTGGAAACCTCCAAGAGTGGCATCTTCTTGAGGGCCTCCACAATCTCTGCACGATTCACGGGATTCATGACGTTCCTCCTTTAGTTTTTTCGATCTCCTTCACGGCACGCGCCAATTTCATCGGCACGCCCTGTAAAGCCCTGACAAAATTTGACGCGGGTGCCTGCAACACCCCCAGCAGCTTGGCATAGAGCTGTTCACGCGAGGGGAGCTTGGAGAGTGCGTCAATCTCCTTCGGCGTCACCAGTCGCCCGCTTAAAAAACCGACTTTAAATTTGAGTGGCGCAAAACTTTCGACATACCGGGCCAGCACCTTGGAAAGGGTCACCGCATCTCCATGGGCACAGGCAACCGCGGTCGGCCCCTTGAAATGTTCCCCCAACGGTTCCCACTCAGACCCCGCCAGCGCCTTTTTGGCTAACCGGTTCTTCACCACACGGAGGATCCCTTCTGATTTTCGGATCTCCCGCTTCAGTGCGGTGATCTCGGAAACCTTGAGCCCCCGATACTCGGTGAGGATCACCGCGTTCGCCTTGCGGACCTCCGCCTGAAACTCACGAACCCATTTTTCCTTGGTGGTACGATCCATATTTTCCTTAACCCAATCCCTTCGCCAGCGGCGCCGGATCCAGCTTGATCCCCGGTCCCATCGTGGTCGAAACGGTCACACTCCGTAAATAAGTCCCCTTCGAGCTCTGCGGTTTGGCGCGACAGATCGCCTCCAATACCACTTCCAGATTTTCCTTGAGCTTCGGCGCCCCAAAGGAGGCCTTGCCGACGGAGAGCTGCACGATCCCCCCCTTTTCTATCTTGAACTCAGCCTTCCCCTGCATCACCTCTTTGACCGCCTTGCCGACATCAAAGGTCACAGTACCAAGCTTAGGATTAGGCATCAGCCCGCGCGGTCCCAGGACCCGACCCAATTTACTCACGAGTCCCATGATGTCGGGTGTCGCCACCGCCTTGTCGAATTCAAGCCAGCCCCCCTCCACCTTGGCAATCAGATCCTCCGCCCCCACCGCGGTCGCCCCCGCCTCTTTTGCCTCTCGCTGTTTCTCCCCCTTGGCAAAGACAATGACCCGGACCGTTTTTCCGAGGCCGTGCGGGAGCGCGATCGAGCCTCGCACCATTTGGTCCGACTGTTTCGGATCGACCCCCAGACGGACCGCCAGATCGACCGTTTCATCAAAGGTCGCCCCGCGCGTCTGTTCGATGAGCTTCAATGCTTCGTCCAGCCCATAACGTTTCGTCCGATCGACTTTCTCCAGAGCAGCCTGATATTTTTTTCCACCCATCACTTCACCTCAATCCCCATGCTGCGCGCGGTACCTGCAACAATTTTGATGGCCGATGCCAAA
>CAYYFU010000200.1:0-3339 GCA_964471095.1 uncultured Pseudomonadota bacterium | reverse complement strand
GTGACGCCGGCAACTTGGTATTCCCGTAACGCCCGCACCATCCGGACGATCGCCTCCTCGCGTGAATTTCCCCAACTGATCAGCTTCGCGATCATCGGGTCGTAATAGACGGAAATCTCCCACCCGGCATAGGCGGCCGAATCAACGCGCAAGCCGGGCCCCTCCGGGTTACGCAAATGAAGGATCTTGCCGGGTGACGGCATAAAATTGGCGTCGGGGTCCTCGGCGTAGATGCGGCATTCCAAAGCCCTCACCCCGGCCCTCTCCCGTATACGGGAGAGGGTGGATGCCGAAGGCAGCCGGGTGAGGGCCCGCCCCGCGGCAATTTCGATCTGCGCCCGGACCAAATCCACCCCGGTCACCTGCTCGGTCACCGGGTGCTCGACCTGCAACCGGGCGTTCATCTCGAGAAAATAAAATCGCTGGTTCTTGTCCACCAAAAACTCCGTCGTCCCGGCCCCCTCATATTTGGCCGCCTTTCCCAATTTTACCGCCGCCGCCAGCAGCTTCCGACGCGTCGCCTCGGTGATGAATGGTGACGGCGACTCCTCGACGATCTTCTGGTGCCTCCGCTGGATTGAGCATTCCCGCTCCCCGAGCGCGACGGCATTCCCCTTTCGGTCCCCGAGGATCTGGACCTCGACGTGATGCGGTCCCTCGATATATTTTTCGAGATAGAGCGCGGCGTCACCGAACGACTGTTGGGCCTCGGAAGCGGCGAGCCGAAAGGCACCTTCCAGCTCCGCAACTGCGTGAACTTTGCGCATCCCCTTGCCGCCGCCGCCGGATCGGGCCTTGAGCAGGACTGGATAACCGAACTTTTTGGCGACCGACCTCGCCTCGTCGGGGTCCTTCAGCGGTTCCGTCATCCCCGGAACGGTCGGGACCTTCACCTTCGCCGCCACCTTGCGGGCGGCGATCTTGTCCCCCAACATCCGCATCGAGCCGCCGGACGGGCCGATAAATTTCAACCCCGCCTGCTTGCAGGCATCGGAAAAATCGGCGTTCTCGGAGAGGAACCCGTAGCCGGGATGGATCGCCTCGGCACCGGCCTGTTTCGCAATCTCAATGATCCTGTCGGGCCGGAGGTAGCTCTCCTTGGCCGGGGCCGGACCCAAGAGATACGCCTCGTCGGCAAACCGGACGTGCAACGATTCGCGGTCAATCTCGGAGAAAACGGCGACGGTCTGAATTCCCAGCTCCCGGCAGGCGCGGATGACGCGGAGCGCGATCTCCCCCCGGTTGGCAATCAGGATTTTTTGGAACATGGGAAACTTTTATCGGGAGGGGTGACTTTTGGCAACCTCAAAACCGGGGCGTCTGATCCCCCTTTCGTAAAATAAAAAACCCACAACAATTCGGATGTTTGGCCGATAACCCTCTCATGCTGGGTCTGATCCCCTCATTGGACATTTCCGCACAGCTCTTGGGAGGGCTTTCTGCCGCGGGGGCGGTCTTTCATCACTCGGCCCAAAAGACCTCTCCAAAATTCCTCTCCCATTGCGGAAAACTGGGACTGATCTCGACCGCCTGGACGATCGCCTCCTCCGGAGGCCGGATTTTCTCCGGAAAGGGCCGGGATCGGGTCGCCCACAGCCTGACGGCCGCGGGCGCCCTGTTGGCGGGACTGGCGATCCTCGGGAATCGGTCCATGGCGCTTCAGGCGTTTGTCACCTTCGGGGGGTTGATCGTTGATGGAATGAACCTCGGCTATCTCGGTTACCTCCATCACCAAAATCCAACCGAGGTCTCGACAACCGAGGTTGTCATCCAAGCGGCATTAACGGTTGCGTTTGGGGTCCCGGGATTAAAACAGCTGGGACGGGCGAGGGTCTACAAACCGGTCAGCCCGGAAGGGGTCGAAGGACCGCCGATTTATCTGAGTGAGGCGGCCCTACCTGAACGGACCGGTTCCACTCCCCAGCTGACGACACTCCTGAAAGGAGAGGGAAGAGAGCTCGACGAGGCGATTGAGGCGGTGTTGGCGCTTCCTGCTGAGGGCCGAAACCGGATCCTGCACCGGGCGATTGGAGAAACTGTCGATCAAATCCGGATCGGGGCTAAATTGACCGCCGGAACCCCCCTCGGCCATTCCCTCGTCCAAAACTACCGGTTGCGACTCCGCGCGACCCGACTGATCGAGGTGTTGCTCGGACATACCAGTTCTGTCGTCCTCTATCCACTCTCCGGTTACGATGTCCTCCCCGCCCTCTATTATCGAAAGGTGGTCGGCATTGATGCCCGGCATGTCTTCCGACCAACTCCGGCCGGGAGGGAGGCGGCACGGGAGGCAGAACAATGGAATGAAAGGTTATTCAACAACCATCTGGAGAGTGTTGGAATGCTCCGGGATTTTGACCGGGTCGCCTATTCCGATGGAAGATTTGAGTCGTTTCGTGGCAACACCTTTGAGGAGGCGGTTGCCCAGCGTCTCTGCCTGACCCACCCCTCTCCCCGCACCTTGATCATCAAGGGAATGAGCTGGGTTTCCAGGGACTTTCCTTCCGTGGATCACCCCCCCATCTGGCTGGCCAGTCGCTACACGCGCCAAGGGGATTTTCTGATAATTATGGATGGAAATGCCGAGATCTGCGATCAATTACTGAAGACAGGTTACTACGAGCCGGTCTCCGTCCCGTTTCTTTCACCGCAACAACAGGCCCGACTCTGGGGAGAACCGAACCAGGAGACCGACTTCCTGATCCCCAATCCGTTCGACGAACGAAGGATATCTCTTTATTTTAACCTGACCAACCAGATGACCCTGCTGCGCCGGAAATATTAAAGCGGAATATTGCCGTGTTTTTTGGGTGGGTTTTTGTCCCGCTTGTTCTTGAGCATTTCCAAGGCCTCGATGATCCGTGGGCGGGTGTCGCGCGGCAGGATTACGTCGTCAATATAACCGAGCTCCGCCGCCTTGTACGGGGTGGCGAAGGTCCTGCGATATTCGGCGACCAGCCGTTCCTTCTCCTTGGCGGCATCGGCCGATTTCGCCAGATCGTTCCGGAAGATGATATTCACCGCGCCGTCCGGTCCCATCACCGCGATCTCGGCGGTCGGGTAGGCGAGGTTCACGTCGCCGCGCACATGCTTGGAACTCATCACGTCGTATGCCCCGCCGTACGCCTTGCGGGTGATGATCGTCACCTTCGGCACCGTCGCCTCGCAGAAGGCGTAGAGCAGTTTCGCCCCGTGCCGGATGATCCCGCCGAACTCCTGATCGGTGCCGGGCAGAAAGCCGGGGACATCCACAAAGGTGACGATCGGGATGTTGAAGGCGTCGCAAAATCTCACAAACCGCGCCCCCTTGATCGACCCGTTGATGTCGAGGCAAACGGC
>CAYYFU010000199.1:0-3344 GCA_964471095.1 uncultured Pseudomonadota bacterium | reverse complement strand
GGCGATCTACGACGGGCTCCGGAAGACCGGTTGGATCCCCCGATCCCTCTACGCCAAAATCAAGTTTGAACAGGCCTCGAACGAATACCTGCAATACGTTTCGGAGCGCCAGGGGGCCGCGGCCCGCCTGATGGAAGATGAGATGCACGAGGCGTACGACACGATCAATTCGTTGGCCTCCATTTACGTGATCTCGATCGATGCCTCGGAAGAGTGCCCGGAAATTGAGGACCAGAAGGCGAAGAATGTCGAGCAGTCGGCGGAATTCCAGCAGGTCAAATCGATGATGAAGGAGGCGATCGAGTCGCTTCCCGAAAAGGAACGAAAGCTGATCAAACTTTATTATTTCCAGAACAAGACGCTGGAGGAGGCCGGGGAGATGCTCGGTCTCTCCAAGTCCTGGACCTCGCGGTTGCATGCCCGCGCGTTGGAGATCCTCTTCAAGAAGATCCAGACGAAGACCAAGCCGGAGAGTCCGGAGGAGGCTTAATGGATGTCGCTGTTGCCAAGATGATGGGAGATAGGATCGCCACGACCGGTGGGGAGGGGAAGAAGATCGCCGGCGGAGAGGGACACGACTTCAAGAAGGTGATGGAGGAAGAGGCGGAGCGGGCGAAGACCGAGATGAAGAAGCTGGAGGAGGCGTTCGGGTTGTCAACCGGCACGGAACCCCAGTTCAAGACCGCCCCGGCCGAGGCGATTCAGATCAACATCGAAGGGGTCGGTGAAGGAAAAAAAACCGATCCGGCGCATCTCTTGAATGAAGTGAACCGCAGTGCCCTGCAGATGGATCAGTTGATTGAGATCGCTTCTTCGGGCCAAAGAATGAATCCACAACAGTTGCTGGCGATCCAGGCGGGGGTGTTGAGTATTTCTCAGGAGATTACCATGACAGGTCAGATCGTCGCGAGCCTGGACCGGTCGCGGAACACCCTGTTCGGGCTCCAGTTGGGGTCGTAAATGATGAACGGTGAACTCAGACAAGAGATGCTGGTCGCCTTTTGCCTCGCCAAGGGGGGTGAGGCGGCCCAACTTTTTCGTTTTGCGGCCCCCGAGGAGGAAGAGAGTCTCGAGCGGATGGCGCGACGAATCGGAAAGGAGTCGGCGGATCTCGTGGCCTTAAAGAGCCGGATGCAAAACCGGATTCGATTCGGGCGACGGCTCGGTCTGGAGGATCTCCATCCTGGCTGGATCTTGGAGGCGCTTCGCGGTGAGTCCCCCCGCCTGCTGAAATTGATCACGGAACAGCTCTCGGCGGACAAATCAGAATATATCTTCAGCCATTTGAGTTTTGAGGAGAGACAGCGCCTGCCTCACTCCGCCCGTCCGGTTGCTGCGCAGGTCATCGAGATCCTTTTGCATCTCTTGGGGGAAAAACTGGGGTTGGTTCCCCTGAAGGCCGATGGATCGTTCTCTTTCTCTCATTTGATTCACCTCAAAGGAGAAGAGTTTCGGACCCTGATTCGCGACCTGGGGATTGAAGAGATTCGGCGCGCCTTCTCGGGTGTGGAAAATGAGTTGCTCAAGGCCTTTTTGGCCCGTTTCCCGCTGGTGGATGCGGCGGAGATCCATCGTCGTCTCAAGGGAGGGGGAGAGCTGACCTTGGCGGAGCGTCGGAAGGCGCAGCGACATATCCTCTCGCTCAACTTCGACCAGTTGCCTTCCGAAAAGGTTTTTTTGGAAATCGGTTTTTCGCTTTTTTCCCAAGCGCTGCAGGGGAATGAATTCGCCTGGGCGGAACGGCTTTGCCAGAAACTTCCCCTCGTCGAAGGGTATCACTTTAAAAGATACCTGCAAGATCGGGATCCCGGCGAGACCTTTCGAAATTCCTCACCCAAGGATGAGATATTGAAACGGGTGATCGCGCTGGCCCAAGAGGGAAAGATCCATCGTTACTGGAAGGATGAAAAAGAGGTCGAGCCGACCGTGATTCTGAAGGAGGCCCTCTGATGTCCAAGGTCATTAAAGGAGAGGGGGGGGATTTGTTTGATCCGACCCTGTTTGAGGTCGGGTCCCGTGGGGTCGTCACTCGGGAGCAACTGTTGGCCTCCGACCAGGCGCGTGAGATCTTGGAACGGGCCCGTCGGGAGGCGGCAAGGATTCGGCAACGAGCGGAACAGGTTCTGCAAGAGGCGCTCCGCGAGCGAGAAGAAGAGAAGGCGCGGGGCTTTGACGAAGGGCGTCAGGAGGGATTGGCCGAGCTGACTTCGAGGATCGCTGCCTTTGAACGACAGCGGGAAGCGACCCTCGAGCAGGAGGAAAAAACCCTCCTGGCGATGGTTTTGGAGATCGCCAAAAAGGTGATCGGCCGGGAACTCAAGAAGGGGGCGGTGGCCGATATCGTCCGCCAGGCGATTGCGCAGGCGGTCGGTGAAAAACTGGTGATCCGTCTCCACCCGGAGGACAAGAAACGGCTGGAGGAAAAGGGAGAGATTGGCAAAGGGACTGAGCCGAACCGGATCGTGACCCTGCAGGAAGACGAATCGATCACCCCGGGGGGCTGCCTGGTCGAGACGGAGTTTGGATCGGTCGATGCGCGACTGGAAACTCAATGGACGGCGATCCGCCACGCCCTGGGACTGGAAGACTAATCAATGGCACTCTTGGACCTGACAAAATATCGGAGGAATATTGAACAGACGACCACCCTCCAGACCAAGGGAAAGGTGACCGAGCTGATCGGTCTCGTCGCCCGCGCCGTAGTGCCGGGGGTCAAGGTGGGAGAGTTTTGCACCATCCATCCGGCCTCCAGTCGTGAACCGGTTGGGGCGGAGGTGGTCGGTTTTCAAGGAAATGAAGTCTTGTTGATGCCGCTGGGCGAGCTGGAAGGGATTTCTCCCGGCAGTGAGGTGATCCCGACCGGTGATTGTCTCAAGGTCAAGGTCGGGCCTGAGCTGCTGGGGCGAATTCTCAACGGCTTGGGGGATCCGATCGATACGGAGACCAAGGGGGCCCTGGGCTGTCTGGAGACCTATCCGGTGCATCGTGAGCCGCCCGATCCCCTGAAGCGACGTCGTGTCACGGAGCCGATTTCGGTCGGGATCAAATCAATCGACGGGATCTTGACGGTCGGCGAGGGGCAGCGGATCGGTATCTTTTCGGCCGCCGGTGTCGGTAAAAGTACCTTGATGGGGATGGTTGCACGTCACTCGGATGCGGATGTGAATGTGATCGGTTTGATCGGGGAGCGGGGACGCGAGGTGCGTGATTTTCTCGAACAGGATTTGCGGGCCGAAGGGTTAGCCCGGTCGGTGGTGATCGTGGCGACCTCCGATCAGCCGTCGTTGGTACGGGCCAAGGCGGCCTATGTGACGACCGCGATTGCCGAGTATTTTCGCGACCAA
>CAYYFU010000198.1:0-3387 GCA_964471095.1 uncultured Pseudomonadota bacterium | reverse complement strand
TGTGCCAATTCTGAATCAAGTCGGATCTGTTCCTTGGATGAGTTTTGAAAAAATCTTGCCGAGAAATTCGGTCGGTGTCACGCCAATGACCGGCCTTAACAACTCCCGGGGAAATCCCTTTTTGTCTCCCGTGATCAGGTAGTCGGAATTGCCGTTTCGTGCCGCAACCAGGACCGGGAGATCCTTCGGCGACATTCTTCCCAGCAACGGCGCAATCTCGCTGTACGACGGCACGCCCATAATCTCCAGGTAGAGTTTCGGCAGAAATTCCCGGTAAATGGCGAGCATATCCGGAAACCGCTGCCGTAGGTTTCGTTCGATCTCGTCCAGGTTGTACTGACCCGTCATCCCCTTGAGGAGCGGAACCTCGATACTGAGGAGGTCGAGCAGGATCTTCGGTGACCCCTTTGACGACAGCAGGCCGGAGAGGATGACGTTGGAGTCGAGAAAGACCCTAACCCCTCCCATAATGCTTTCGGAAGGTCTCGGCCCGGCTTGCGTCAAGCCCCGCAAGCACTTTTGGGGAGATAGCACCCGTTTGGCGGAGGATTTTCTGAATCATCCGGCGGGCCTCGTCGAGTTCGAGGCGTTTCGGGGTCATCAGCACGGCGCTCTTGCCGATCGGGATAAACTGGACCTGCTGGCCCGGCTCGAGGTCGAAGGATTCCCGGATCTTCTTGGGGATCGTGATCTCGCCCCGTTCCCGGATCTCTGTGGTGGCGGTTTTCTCCATAAAAACTCTGAATACGGAAATACTGTATTCCGTATTATCCGAGATGTCAAATCGAAAATAGCCTGAACGAATTGTTAAGCACCTTTTTTCTCCCCTCGCCGATAATCTGATTGATGCCACCACCTATCGGACTCATGCGTCGCCTGATGGCGGCTGGAAGCAGGGCGATTTCGGAAGAGACCTTCCTGGGCGTTTCGCTTTCGGCCGGTTTGGAAAGGGCGGGATTGATCTCGGAGGATGTTACCTTGGCAGAGGTCAAAAGGGTGCTCCTGACAGATACAGCCCGCGTTTTGAGGACTCTGTTCCCGGATGAACCGAGCCCGCTCCTGGCGATGGACCGGTTTCGAGAGGCAGTCCTTGTCCCTCGGCTTTCGGCTCAGCGCAAGGCGACCATGGATGCGGCTTGGGGTCAGGTACGACGGGAAGATTTGCAGGAAGTTCAGGTTGCAAAATTGTGTTTTCTGGAAGTTGCGCGGGTGATGGAATTGGGCGCCGCGGAGGTCTACAACCTACCAGTTTCTTGGCAAAGGAAGGAGTCACTGGTCAGGACGCTATATCATATGATGAAGGCCCAACGGGGATCTGCAGATACCTTGGGGTTCGCCGGGACACTGGTCCAGGCCGGCTTTCCGGATGAGGCGGTGTCGGTTTTTCGACAGCTGATTTTGGAAACTCCCGTCTGCGCGAATGTTACTCAGCGACTGGCTCTGTTGCATGATCTGGCCAGGGAGGTGAGGACGCTTCAGGGTGAGGCGAGAACTGAACTCCTCGGATTGATCAAATTGGAGATCATCAAGTCCGCCGGCGCCTTGGCCGAGGGATCGTTGGTGGCCGATCTGCGTCATACCGGTCATGTGGCGACGCTCCTCCGAAAGGCCGGTTTTCGGGAGGAGGCGGCGGGGGTGTATCGGGCCTTTCTCGACCGTCCCGTCAGGGAGATCGAAGCTGACTACCCGGAATGGAAAAAAGGGCTCGTTGCGGTCGCCCGGTTGGCGGCAGAGATCCTGCCGGAGGAAATACAGCCCCCCTTCTTTATGAAGTTGCTTAAGGCGTCCGAAGGGATGAGGGCGGCTCGTTCCAGTCAATTTTTTTATACCGTAGATCGTCTTGCCGAAATCTGCCGAAGAAAAACGTTGAAACGCGACCTACAGGGCTTCGGGAGATTCCTGGAATCGGTCATCGGCTCCTTTGAGGGATGGACCCCGGATCTTGGAAAAGGCCCCGCGGGGGCTGTCTCGAGTCTGCTTCGTCTTGTCCCGGACATCCGTCAAGATCGGGAGCTCAGCCGAAGGGGAGTCGAGCTGTTTCAGAGGTGGTTGCCCTTTGGGGGGGATAACCTCTATTGCCGGTTCGAATCCTCCCTTGGTCTCTACCATTTGGGGGAGATGGAACGGGCCAGGCAGGTCCTGCAGGAGGCGATGGGTCGCGAAAGTCTTGGCGACTCCAGGATCGTTATTTGGCTCGGAGAGACCGTCATGAAATCCCGTCTCGGCGCCGGGTCAGAGCTCTTTTTCGATGAACTGGCGGGCGCGGCAAGGCGGCTTCCGAACCCGCTGGACAGATCGCAGGCATTGCGAGAACTGGCTGTCGGTCTCGGCAAGTCCGGATTTCAGAATAAGGCGCGCCTTGCCTTGACCGAGGCGGCCACCGCGATCGAGACATGGGATCCGCCACGCGGCTTGGAGATGGCCTGGGCCGGTGCAACAAGGGCTGTTCGTACCGCATACCGGCGGGCAGGCATTGAGTCGTAGAAATACTAGATCCTTGACCTTTCCTGTCCGCTCCCTTAGTCGGATTGCATGCCCCAAAAGGTCATTATCACCTGTGCATTGACGGGAGTTCTGGCGAAGAAGGAGCAGTGTCCCGCGATTCCGTATTCGCCGGTGGAGATCGCCGAGGAGGCGAAGCGGGCGTATGAGGCTGGGGCGGCGGTGGTGCATATCCATGCCCGGACCCCGGACGGCGGGCCCAGCTGGGAACCGGCGGTCTTCGGCGAGATCAAGGCCGAGATTCAGAAACGATGCCCGGTGATCCTGAATTTTTCGAGCGGCGGGATCGGCCTGCCGATCGAGGCGCGCACCAAACATATCACCGCGCACCACCCGGCGATCGCCGCCCTCAACATGGGCTCGATGAACTACGCGATCTACAGTGCAAAGCAGAAAAAATTCTACCACGACCATGTCTTTGCGAACCCGTTTCGGGATATCCAGTACTGCCTCACGCAGATTGTTGAGGCGGGGGCGAAGCCGGAGCTGGAATGTTTCGACACCGGTCATGTCACCAACGCCGAGCCGTTTATCGATATGGGTCTCTTGCAGACACCGGCCCACTTTTCGCTGATCTTGGGGGTGCTGGGCGGGATCCCGACCCGGCCGGGGAACCTTGCCCAAATGGCGCAAAACTTGCCCGAGGACTCGCATTGGGAGGTGATCGGGATCGGCCGCGATCAGTGGCGCCTGCTCCGCGAGGCGCTGGAGCTGGGGGGCGAGATCCGGGTCGGTCTGGAGGACAACCTCTATCTGCCGGATGGGCCGATGGCCCGATCGAACGGCGAGCTGGTCGCCGCGGCAGCGACGATGGTCCGGGAGATGGGGCAGGTGGTCGCGACGGTCGCCGAGGCAAAGAAAGTCATGGGTCTCTCCTAAAATGAC
>CAYYFU010000197.1:0-3395 GCA_964471095.1 uncultured Pseudomonadota bacterium | reverse complement strand
AATAATCTTGCTGGGAAAGAAAGATCCCCTCCCCTTTCAAGACCTGCTGAAACATCTGGAGATGGATCAGCTCGGTATCAACCAGGACTCCGTCAAAATCGAGGAGCAGGGCACGGAACATGGGTGTTATTCGAAACGAATCTCCAACAGCTCAAATTCACGGGAACCACGGGGGGTCACCACCCGGACGCTCACCCCCACCTCTTTGCCGATCAGCGATTTGGCGATCGGCGATTCCACCGAAATTTTCCCCTCTTTGACGTTCGACTCGTCGGCCCCCACGATCTGGTAGGTCACTTCTTCACCGGAATCGACATCCGAAAGTTTCACGGTGGCGCCAAACACCACTTTCTGATGATTGAGCGAGGCCGGATCGATCACATGGGCTTGGACGATCTTGTTCTCCAGTTCCGCAATCTTCCGGGCAATCAAGGCCTGCCGTTCTTTCGCCGAGTGGTATTCGGCGTTTTCGGCAAGATCCCCCAGTCCCCGGGCATGCTCAATCTCGGCAACATTCTTGGGACGCTCCACCGATTTGAACCGCTTGAGCTCCTCCTGCAATTTCTTAAGTCCGTCCGGGGTCATCGGAATCAGGTTTCTCTGCATGATTCGCTCCTACTTCTTCCAGGGGATGTCCGGGATCCCCTGCTTCAGGTTGACCCAGCGGGCCAGGACAAACAACAGGTCCGAGAGACGGTTGATGTAAACCAGCAAATTGGGTTCGACCGGCTCCCGTTCCGCCAGCAACACGATCTCCCGTTCAGCCCGACGGCAGACGGTACGGGCCAGATGAAGCTGCGCGGCCGTCGGACCGCCCCCCGGCAGGACAAAGTTCCGCAGGGCGGGGAGCTCGTGGTCGTAGCGGTCAATCGTCTCCTCCAGAAACCGGATCTCCGCTGCCGAGACCGCTTCGCCGGAGCGACCGGCAAGCCTTGCCGGATCGGGCGTCGCCAGGATCGCCCCGAGATCAAACAGCGAGTTCTGGATCCGTTCCAGCAGGGGATCCAGTTCGGCGTGGTCGTTCTGCGACCGGACCTGCCCGAGCAGGGCGTTTAGCTCGTCAATCGAGCCGTACGCCATGATCCGGGGGTGGGACTTCTTGACCCGCCCTCCGCCGAACAGTCCGGTCTCCCCCTTGTCACCGGTCTTGGTGTAGATCTTGACCACACCCCTTCCTATGTTTTTTTTGGGAAGCTTTCAACCACTTCGTAGGATGGCTCCAGGATTCGCACTTGCCGCTATTCGTCGTCACCAGGGAACTCGTCCCGCCATTTCCGTAGCTGCCGTTTGGCCCGACCAGCCTGGTCCGGCCCGAGGAGTTGTCTATCGACACCCCCCCTCGTTGCCGACCACGTATCGCCTCGAAAAAACCTCGGCCCCTTCGATGGCTGGACCTTAAAGGTCGGGGCGTAACTAGAGACACCCCCTCGCTCGATGAGCAACGCTTCGATCTCCGCAACCGTTCTCTCGATCGGCCCAGCTACTTTTCCCTCAAATCTTAGGCCGGCAAGACATCTTTTGAGGTAACTCCAGGTCCGCTGACGAGAAGTACCGAAGACATCTAACATCTGCTCTACCAATTGCTTCAGGCGCGCCATTTCTTCATACTCACCCCTTTGTAACTTGTCGAGGATGCCATGATATTCATCAAGTATCTTTCTCTCACTTTCGGTAAATGACCCGCCAGTGCCGGTACGAGACCAAAATCTTGCGAGCCCAAAATTTTTCAGGTACCTCTGCCCCCCTCTCCACACTTCACCACCTGCCATGAAATGAACGGCCGGCCCTTGGAGATTTCGATCACCGATCGGTAGCCGGATTTTCCAGCCACCCGGGGTTGTAGCGAGGGCAGTGGGCGGAAAAAGCCGGTTGCCAAACCGATCGAGCCCCCTGGTCAGCAACCGGCCGGCGCCGCGGATCAGCCTCGCTAACGATACCGGACCGTTCCTGGAAATCCTCAACCTCCCGGCCCCATAACCCAAAAGGAGCGCCTGGAGCGCGACACCGGCGACAAAGAGAACCCCCACTCCGAGGCCCTTCTCCGGAGACTCGCCTTCTCGCCGAAACGCAGGTCTCTTAAACCACCCCGCACCGAGCGTCCCCCCGCTCAATGACCGTGATTCCATACGTGCAACTTCACCCATAGCTACCTCCTGACTTTCATTCGTAACTTCGGCAGGGATAAAAAAAGGTTGCTAACTTATTCTTGGCCATCTGGTCGGAATAACTACGAGTCAATCATTTCCACGACCCGGTTCGCCGAACGGACCGCTGATTCAATGGTGGCGGGGAGGCCGGTGTCGGCCCGATCGGCCTCGATCAAGTGGGTGAAGCTCCCAGCTTCGCCGGATAATCAAAAATTTTAGATTTGACTCTAATTTATGCATGTATATAATCGTATGTAGTCTAATTTATACACTACCTGGAGGGATTTGTTATCGAACGTTACCTTGAGGCGCCGGTCCGCAAGGACTTGAGGGAGAAAATGGTCTTCGTCGGCGGACCACGGCAGGTCGGCAAGACGACCGTTGCCCTTCACCTGCTGGGGGCGAACAACGAGTCACACCCCGCCTATCTTAACTGGGACTCACCGGTCGTGAAACAGTCGGTGGTCAAGGGGGAACTGCCTCCTGACCAATCGCTGATTGTTCTCGACGAGATTCACAAATACAAGGGGTGGAGAAATCTGGTGAAGGGTTTTTATGACCAATATAAATCTTCCCGCCGTTTTCTCGTCACCGGATCGGCTCGGCTCGATTATTACCGCCGCGGGGGTGATTCCCTGCAAGGAAGATACCATTACTATCGGCTCCATCCGATCACGCTATCCGAGCTGGGCAAACCAGCGGCGGAAAGCGATCTGCAACAGCTGTTAACCTTCGGCGGATTCCCGGAACCATTTCTCAAGGCCGACTCTCAACATTGCAAGAGATGGCAACGGGAGCGAATCACCCGCGTCATCCAGGAAGACCTGATCGGTCTCGAGCAAGTGAAGGAAGTTTCGCAACTGGACCTGCTGACTCACCTGCTTCCGGGAAAAGTCGGTTCAATCCTGTCGCTCAACAATCTCAAGCAGGACCTTCAGGTCGCCTTCGAAACGGTGGAACGATGGATTTTGATCCTCGAAAATATCTATTACTGCTACCGGATCTCTCCTTTTGGCCTGCCCCCGTTGAGAACCGCGAAAAAGGAAAAAAAACTTTATCTCTGGGACTGGTCGCAATGCGACAACGCGAGCGCCCGGCTGGAAAACCTGGTGGCATCCCATCTGCTGAAAATGTGCCACCTCATTCAGAACACCGAAGGGGAGGAGATGCAACTGCAATTCCTAAAAAAAAAAAAAAAAAGGGAGATTGATTTCGTGGTGGTGAAGAATCGCAAGCCGCTGTTTGCCG
>CAYYFU010000196.1:0-3451 GCA_964471095.1 uncultured Pseudomonadota bacterium | reverse complement strand
ACCGATATCACCCGGGACGGGATGCTGACCGGACCTAATTTTGAAACAACCGAGTCGATGGTCCGGGGGTTAAATCTTCCCGTGATTGCCTCGGGTGGCATCTCCTCACTTGACGATTTAAGAAAATTAAAGGAGATCGGTTGCGAGGGGGCGATCCTCGGACGCTCCCTCTATGACGGGAAAATAGCTCTGAAAGAGGCGATCGCTCAATGCTGACGAAACGGATTATCCCCTGTCTCGATGTCAAAGAGGGTCGCGTCGTCAAGGGGACGAGATTTACCCAACTGCGTGACGCCGGTGACCCGGTCCTCGTGGCAGCACAGTATGATGAAGAGGGGGCCGATGAAATCATCTTTCTGGATATTACCGCCTCTCACGAAAAAAGAAGGATCCTGATCGACACCGTGGCTCGCACCGCAGAGAAGGTCTTTATGCCATTGACCGTCGGCGGCGGGATCGGTTCTTTGAAGGAAATTCAGGAGCTGTTGAAGGCAGGGGCCGACAAGGTTTCGCTCAATACCTCCGCGGTGGCCGATCCTGCATTCGTCAAATCGGCCGCGCGCCGGTACGGTAGTCAATGCATTGTGGCCGCCATTGACGCCAAACAGGCGGGGAAAAGCTGGCGCGTTTATACCCACGGGGGACGCAAGGCGACGCGGCTCGATGCCATCGCCTGGGCGAAAAAAATGGAACGGATGGGGGCCGGTGAGATCCTCTTAACCAGCATGGATCGGGACGGCACCAAGGACGGCTACGACCTCAAACTGCTCAAGGCGGTCACCACCGCGGTCCGGATTCCGGTCATCGCCTCCGGCGGGGCCGGCCACCCGGATCATATTTTGTCGGCCTTCGCCAAGGTGGGAGCGGACGCGGCACTGGCCGCCTCCATTTTCCATTATCGGAAATTTACCATTGAGGAAGTAAAGGAGTATCTATGGCAACACGATATACCGGTAAGATTATAACGCCCCCCAACCCCCCTCTTACATTAAGAGGGGGGCGAAGGGGGGAGTTATGGAAATTGGTTTTGCTAACGGCCTTGGTCCTGGTCGCGGCAGAAAGGACACTCATGTCTCAACCCAAATTTACGGAACCGAAAACGGCGTTGGCCGATGTCCAGAAACAGACGAAGGCGGTCATTAAGACCTCCAAGGGAGAGATCACCGTCGAGCTGTATCCGAAAGAGGCCCCCCTCTCGGTCACCAATTTCGTGACCCTCGCCAAGGGGGGGTTCTACAACAACCTGACCTTTCACCGGGTGGTCCCGAACTTTGTGATCCAGGGAGGGGATCCGCAGGGGACCGGCTCGGGAGGGCCGGGGTACACAATCCCGGCAGAGATCGCCGGCAATCCGCACAAACATGTCGAGGGGGCGCTCGCCTGGGCGCGAACCGGGGATGAGGTAAACCCGCAACGGCGATCGAGCGGGAGCCAGTTTTACATCACGCTTGCCCCGACCCCCTTTCTCGACAACCAGTACACTGTCTTTGGAAAAACCATCCAGGGAATGGATGTGGTTAAAAAAATCCAGCAGGGAGACAAGATTTTGGCGGTCGAGGTTCCATGATTGACCAACTCAAATTCGATTCAGCGGGCCTCATTCCCGCCATCATTCAGGACGCGGCAAGTGGCGAGGTCCTGATGTTCGCCTTCATGAACCGGGAGGCGGTGGAGAAAACACTGGCAGGACCTTTTGTCACCTTTTGGTCCCGCTCCCGGAAAAAGCTCTGGGTGAAAGGGGAAGAGTCGGGACATACCCAGACGGTGAGGGAAAGTTTTGCCGATTGCGACGGCGATGCCCTGCTGATCAAGGTGGACCAAAAGGTCGCCGCCTGCCATGAAGGATATCGAAGCTGTTTCTTTCGCAAGATTGAAAAGAACAATCTCAAGATTGTGGGTAAAAAACTGTTTAATCCAAAGGAGATGTATAAAAAATGAGCGATTGTCTCTTTTGTAAAATCGCCAAGAAGGAGATCCCAGCAAAGATGGTTCACGAAGACAATCATTGTATCGCCTTCCGTGATACCAACCCGCAGGCCCCGACGCATATCCTGGTGGTTCCGCATCGTCATATCGAGAAACAGGCCGATCTGACCCCCGGCGACTCCGAGTTGATCGGTCATCTCCACTGGGTTGCCGCGCAACTGGCCAAAAAGGAAAAGCTGAACGACTACCGGTTGGTCGTGAACAACGGCGCCGCCGCCGGTCAATCGGTCTGGCACTTCCACCTGCATCTGTTGGGGGGGAGAAACTTTTCTTGGCCACCGGGGTAATTTACCGCTGCAGCAAAAACTTAAACAAATATACCACAAATAACCCGGCCGCTGAGGCGGCGGTGAAATAGAGCAACGGCACCCACCAGCGGACCTTTCCCTTCCACTTTCTTCTTTGAAAGACCAACTGGTACCACGGGACAAAACCGGGCTGAAGGATCTCTTCCTCCCCTTCTCCCCGGCGTCTCCGCAAGATCTTCCCCTTACCGATTTCAGGCGCCGTCCGCAGCGTCGGCGAGGCAGGCCTCAACGGAATATCCAGCTGTCGGCTGATGATCTGCTCCGTTCGGGCATCGAGCGCGATCCCCTGTTCCGGCTGCCGGGCATAGACAAACTCTCCACCCTTTCGAGATTCCGCCGATTCCGTCAGCGCGCTCGCGAACGCCTTCGCCAGTTCCGGACGAATTATTTTGTGGGAAAGGATCAGGTAGGGGAATTCTCCCCCGGAAAACCAGCGGGCCAACGCCTCGCTCCCCAAAAAATCACCCGGCATCAATGATTGCGCCTCAGCGGCGATCCGAACCATTTCGGCAGATTCCAGCGGGATCCGGGCAAATTTTTCGGTCTTCCCCGCCGCAAACTTGAGATCCGATACTAATAGAGAACGACTCTCTCCTTGCTGAATTTCACTCATCAATCCACGATAGATCAGCCCTGCCAGATCCTGAACCGATCCCTTTCGTTCCAGCGTAAAGGGGAGAAATTTTTGAAAAAACCCCTTCCACTCCGCCGGGGATTTTTCGCGAAAGGAGGTCTTGTCCGCCGGCAAGGTCTCACCGAACGGGGCCTCCCCCATGAAATGCTCCACCAGCGCCCGCTCAAAGGAGGTCAGGTTTTTGAGCTCTCCCTTTTCCCGGGCCAAGGCCAAGGCTTCGCGCATTTTCGCCGGATCGATCGGCAGCATTTTCGCCGTGCCTGCCTTGATTTGTGGTCCCAATATCCCGCGCAGTTCCTTCGCCATTTCGGAGCGAGGCAACAGGCGGGCGATCACCCGGGCCAACCAGGCCACCGGCCCCTTGCCGTGAAACTCCTCGTGGGAAAAGACAAAACCCCGGCGGACATGAACATGGACTGTGTCCAGCGGGACCCCAAATTTCTGATGGGCGATATCGCCCCGCACCAGTTTTCCGTCGACCTCATGGGCATGTTCCTTGTGGGACTCGAACTCAGACGGTTTG
>CAYYFU010000195.1:2058-3465 GCA_964471095.1 uncultured Pseudomonadota bacterium | reverse complement strand
TGGGGTGGAAGGAGCTTTTCGGTCTCGCCTATAGGACCGACTATGATCTCCGGAATCACTCCGAGAAGTCGGGGAAGGATCTCCGTTACATTGATCTTTTAACCAACGAAAAATTCTTCCCGCATGTGATCGAACCGACCTTCGGCCTGACACGCACCGTCCTGATCTCCCTCTTGAACGCCTATCACGAGGTGGAGGGGGGGAGGACGACGACGACCGAGAGCGCGAAGGAGCTGGAGGTGGTGTTGCGGCTCCCGTACTGGATGGCGCCGGTGCAGGTGGCGGTCCTGCCGCTCTCCCGCAAGGAGCCGTTGATGGAAGGGGCGAGGAAGATGACGGCAGAATTAGGGAAGAAATATCGGGCCCAGTACGACGACACCGGCTCGATCGGGCGCCGCTACCGGCGGCAAGACGAGGTCGGCACGCCGTTCGCGATCACCTACGACTTCGAGTCGACCAACGACCAGAAGGTCACGATCCGCGACCGGGACACGATGAAGCAGGACCGGATCGCCATTGATCAGGTCGAGAAATACTTGAGTGAGCGACTTTGATGCACCAAAAAATCCTTGGGAAGACCGGTGTCTCGATCAGTGCGATCGGGTTGGGGGCAATGCCGCTCTCACTCACCGGCCGCCCGCCAGAGGGGCAGGCGATTCGGGTGATCCATCGGGCGTTGGAGCTCGGGGTGACCCTCATTGATACCGCCGATTCCTACTGCATGGACGAAGGCGACAAACACCACAACGAGCGGCTGATTGGCCAGGCGTTGAAAACCTATTCCGGGGATGTTTCCGGCGTGATCGTTGCAACCAAAGGAGGTCTGCTCCGGCCGGGAGGGGATTGGGTGGTTCATGGGGATCCGGATCATATCCGAAAGACGATTCGGGAGAGTTATGAGGCGTTGGGGGGTGAGGGGCCGATCCCGCTCTGGCAGCTCCATGCGGTCGATGACCGGTTTCCCATCGAAAAAACGCTCGGTCCTGTTCGAGAGGCGGTGGAGCAAAAGCGGATCCGTTTTGTCGGTCTCTCCAATGTCTCGGTTGAGGAAATCTGTCGCGCCCGGCAGGTGGTTGAGGTCGTCTCGGTTCAGAATCGTTACAATTTCTGGGACCGGCGTCCGGAGCAAGACGGGGTTTTGGAGTATTGTACCCAAGAAAGGCTTACCTTTTTCCCCTGGAGCCCGTTGGGAGGAAGCACTCGGGTAAAGAATTTGGGTGCTGTTCCCGGGCTCAAAAAGATGGCGGCGGAAAAAGGAATCTCGCCGCAACGATTGATCCTCGCCTGGTTGATCTCCAAAGCATCGGTTGTGGTGCCGATCCCGGGGGCGACCCGGCTCGCCAGCCTTGAAGACTCGGTGGCCTCCCTGACCGTAAAACTGCGAGACGAGGAAATCCAGACAATCGA
>CAYYFU010000195.1:0-2048 GCA_964471095.1 uncultured Pseudomonadota bacterium | reverse complement strand
AGATCCTCGAATAAACAGGGCCGTCCATGACAAAATCCGTCTATTTCTTCGGGGTCGGGCGTGCGGAGGGGACCGGCCAGATGAAGGAGCTCCTGGGTGGCAAGGGGGCCGGTCTGGCCGAGATGACGAATTTGGGGATCCCGGTCCCCTCCGGCTTCACCATCACGACCGAGGTCTGCACCCAATATTATCAACAGGGAGAAAAGTTCCCCACAGGCCTTGAGAAGGAGGTTCGGAGCAGCCTGTCCAAGATAGAAGAGCTGATGGGCGCGAAGTTTGGGTCCGTCGACAACCCCCTGCTCCTTTCCGTTCGTTCCGGGGCGCGGGCCAGCATGCCCGGGATGATGGATACGATCTTGAATCTCGGATTAAACGAAAAAACCGTCCAGGGCCTGGCCGATCGGACAAAAAATCCCCGTTTTGCCTTTGATAGCTACCGCCGATTTATCCAGATGTATTCCGATGTGGTGCTGGAGGTGGAACGGGCCTCCTTTGAGCGGATGATCGATGAAAAGAAGGAGCGGAAAGGGGTTCGGTTGGACACCGATCTCGAGGCCCGCGACCTGGAGGAATTGACCCGTTCTTTTCTGGACCATGTGAGGAAAAAATTGGGGAGAGATTTTCCCCAGGATCCCTGGGAGCAACTTTGGGGGGCGATCGGGGCGGTGTTCCGCTCCTGGAACAACCGCCGTGCCATCGAATATCGTAAGATCCACGGGGTTCCTCACCATTGGGGGACGGCGGTCAATGTCCAGGCGATGGTTTTTGGGAACATGGGAACGGATTGTGCCACCGGTGTCGCCTTTACGCGCGACCCCAACACCGGGGAAAAACGGTTTTTTGGGGAATATCTGGTGAACGCGCAGGGGGAGGATGTCGTTGCCGGGATCCGGACGCCGCAATCGATCAATAACAACTCTCATTCGCTGGAGAGGATCATGCCGGAGGCGTATCAAACCTTGCAGGAGATCCGGCAGAAGTTGGAACAACATTATCGGGATATGCAGGATATCGAGTTCACGATCCAGCAGGGGAAGGTCTGGATGCTGCAGACCCGGACCGGCAAGCGGACCGCCCAGGCGGCGGTGCGGATCGCCGTGGAGATGGTCCGCGAACGGCTGATCGACGAAAAAACCGCGGTATTGCGGGTCGCCCCCTCCCGGCTGGATCAACTGCTTCACCCGACGTTGGATCCTCAAGCGAAGCAGGAGGTGTTGGCCAAGGGGCTCCCCGCCTCCCCCGGGGCGGCGGTGGGGCGCGTCGTTTTTTCTGCGGATGAGGCGCTGGAATGGGCCGAGCGGGGTGAGAAGGTGATTCTGGTCCGGTTGGAGACCTCACCGGAAGATATTCATGGGATGCATGCGGCGCAGGGGATCCTGACCGGTCGGGGGGGGATGACCTCTCACGCGGCGGTGGTGGCCCGTGGGATGGGAAAATGCTGCGTGGCCGGTTGTTCCGAGATGGAGTGGAGGGAGGATTCGTTCTCCCTCTCCGGCAAGACGATTCGCAAGGGAGAGTGGGTCACGTTAAACGGCTCCACCGGCGAGGTCATTTTGGGGCGAGTCCCGACCATTCAACCTGATCTCTCGGGAGATTTTGCGACGCTGATGACCTGGGCCGACCGGTATCGCCGGCTTAAGGTTCGGACCAATGCCGACACCCCGACCGATTCGGAGGTGGCCCGTCATTTTGGGGCCGAGGGGATCGGGCTTTGCCGGACGGAGCATATGTTTTTTGAGCCGGACCGGATTGAGGCGGTCCGCGAAATGATCCTGGCCGAGAACACGGCGGAACGGGAGCGGGCCTTGGCCAAGCTCCTCCCGATGCAAAAGGGGGACTTCAAGGCGATCTTTCGGATTATGCAGGGGCTGCCGGTGACCATCCGGCTGTTGGACCCCCCGCTCCATGAATTTCTCCCCCAGACCGAGGAAGAGATCCAGACCTTGTCCAAGAAGATGGGTGTCTCGCCGCAGAAACTTTTGAGCAAGACCCGTTCCCTTCATGAATTTAACCCGATGCTCGGTCACCGTGGCTGCCGCCTCGGGATC
>CAYYFU010000194.1:0-3479 GCA_964471095.1 uncultured Pseudomonadota bacterium | reverse complement strand
GAGCGAATTAATTAAATAGACTTTCTTGTTGAATCCGAAGGCGACGAGAAGCTCCTGCCTCCCATCACCGTCAAAATCGGCGAAGTTGGAGGTGATCCCGGCCGGATAGGATCCCTCCCAGTTGTATTCATTGTAGTAGGGAGGAGTCGGGGGGAGCGACAGGGGAAAACCGGGGAGATAATCGGCGATATTAAAAGAGATTTGATGCGTGGCAACGCTATTTCCAGAAATCACCCGCAGTTCAAGGAGGTAAGATCCCGGATTCAGTCCCGGAAGGACAACCGTTCCAAGGACGTCGTTGATGATCTCACCGCTTCCCTGGATTGCCGTCACCCAGGCGGGGGGGTCCGACTCGGGCCGATAGCGGATCTTATAGTCAGTTCCGAGGGCCGTTCCGCGAATCTGAATGCTTGCGTCGGGGGCAAGCTCCATTCGGTCAGCCGGAGTCCGGATCACCCCAAAAGGTCTTGTGGCAACGGACGGGTCGAGCGCCTTCCGGACATTGACCCGGCCGTTTCCGATATCCAGGTCCGGGGTGATCGGATCGATCGTGTAGTCGATCCGTTCTTTCAATTGGTCCACGGTGAAGGCGGGGTTCTGTGACTTGATAAGCCCCGCCAGACCCGCCACAAAGGGGGCCGAGAAGGAGGTCCCGTTCACGGACTTATATCCGTCGCTATTCCCATCGTTATCACTGGCGACCGGCAAGGTCGTAAGCATGGAGACACCCGGCGCCGCGACATCGACCTGGGGTCCGTGATTGGAAAAACTGGCCCGTTGGTCGTTTTGATCGGTCGAGGCGACACAGACCACCTCCTCGAAGGTGCAGGGGTAACGAAGCCAGTTTTGCCCGTCATTCCCGGCCGTTGCCACAAACAGGGTGTCGGTGCCGGATTGGATCGCCGCCTCGACCGTCGTATCGGGGCCGTACTTGTCCAAGGTGTAACTCCCAAAGCTCATGTTCACGACATCGGCGCCGTTGGCGATCGCGTAGTAAATCGCATCCGTCACACAGGTCGTCTCCCAGCAGATCCGGAGCGGCATGATCGAGACGTCCCACATCAGGCCGGCGACCCCGACCCCGTTATTCGGCACCGCGCCGATCACCCCGGAGACCGCCGTCCCGTGCCAGAAGTTTGAGCTCGTGGGATTCGGCTCCTCAACCGGATCGGGGGCGGGGTTGTTGTCTCCCGTCCGGAAATCCCACCCGCGAATGTCATCCAGATACCCGTTCCCATCATTATCGATCCCGTCATCCGGTATCTCGGCGGCGTTGGTCCAGATCCGACCTGCCAAGTCCTGGTGGTTCCAATCCACCCCGACGTCAATGACCGCGACGACCACGCTGGGGTCGCCAGTCTCAGAGTTCCATCCCGCCTCCGCCTCTGTCTTCGGGTCGGCCCACTGTTGTCCATAGAGAGGATCGGTTGGCACCAGGTCGTGTTGGTAGATGAAGTTCGGGTGGCAGACCAGGACCAGACCGTCATCCTTCAGCGCCTTGCAGACCTCGGCGATGTCGGCATCGGTGTCTATCTCTAACTGGCGGATCTTCTCGACCTTTGCCTTGATCGTCTTCAATTTCTCTTTGAGCTTCGTGTTCTTGACCTTGCTCTTCTCCAGCCCCTTGGCCGCCTTTTTAAGAAACTGTTTTTCCCGGAAGGTTCCGAATTTGTTCAGGCCCGGCCGCCCCTTGGCAATCTCCGGAAGGTTCGCCTCGGCATTGACAAGCTCCACGATCATCTGGCGGGGGACAAATTTCGGCTCGTGCGATGGGTCGGAGCGCAGTTCGCCCGTTACGACAAGGAGGGCGACCAGGAAGAAGAGAAGGGAGGAACGCATCCTGAGATAGCAGGCTGCATAAAACATGCCATGCGGCGCAGGGGGTCTCCTGATTTAACACGATGTTTTATCGGGATTTTTTTCTGCGCCTTCCTTGAAGGTATTATCAAATTGAGAACGTTTTATCAGAATGATAATTCAGTGGCCTCCCGGGCGGCGTAGGTGATGATCAGGTCGGCGCCGGCGCGGCGGATCGCCAGGAGTGATTCAAGCAAGGCCTTGTCGTAGTCGAGCCAGCCTTTTTGTGAAGCTGCCCTCAGCATCGCATATTCACCGCTCACCTGATACGCGGCAATCGGCAGGTTCACCGCACACCGGACCGCGGCAATCACGTCGAGACAAGGGCCGGCCGGTTTGACCATGACAATATCGGCCCCCTCCTCCGCATCAGCCCGCGCCTCCCGGATCGCCTCGCGAATATTCGCCGGGTCCATCTGATAACTCTTCCGGTCACCAAACTTCGGGGTTGAGTGCGCCGCCTCGCGGAACGGGCCGTAAAAGGCGCTCGCATGCTTCACCGCGTAGCTCATGATGATGGTGTCGGTGAAATTATTTTCGTCCAGGGCGGCGCGAATTACCTTCACCCGGCCGTCCATCATGTCCGACGGGGCGACGATATCGGCCCCGACTTCGGCGTGGGAGAGGGCGGTTTTGGCGAGGAGTTCGAGAGTGCCGTCGTTGTCGACCTCACCCACCGCCTCACCGGCGGTCCCCCCTCTCCTTACCAAGGAGAGGGGCAGGGGGCGAGGTCTGATAACTCCACAATGACCGTGTGACATATACTCGCATAGACAGAGATCGGTGATCACCACCAGGCCCGGAACCTTTGATTTCAATTCCTTGACCGCCCGCTGGACGATCCCATCCGGGTCGTACGCCTCACTCGCCTCGTCATCCTTCTTTTTTGGAATCCCGAAGAGCAGGACCGCCGGGATTCCCATTCGGTACGCCTCGCGTGCCTCCTTGACCAGATGATCCACCGTCATCTGGAAGACCCCCGGCATCGACGGGACCGGGACGCGGCGGTTTTTCCCATGGATCACAAAAAACGGCAGGATCAGATTATTCGGCGAGAGACAGGTCTCGCGGACCATCCGGCGCAGGGTCTCGGTCCGGCGGAGTCGCCGGGGTCTTACTTGTGGGAAACCCATAAGAGGCGCAATCTTGTTGAAAATGGCTGGGGATGTCAACTATTGCTCTCATAACGCCCCCTCCCAACCTCCCCCTCTTACCTTAAGAGGGGGAGGGGGGAACTCGTGTCACCCCTCTCTTAATGTAAGAGAGGGGCCGGGGGTGAGTTATAGGGCTACCTATGCCACTACTCGGCGCCCATATGTCGATTGCCGGAGGAATCGAGCTGGCCCCCGAACGGGGCGCCTCCGTCGGGTGCGAGATCATCCAGCTCTTTACCAAGTCCTCCAACCAGTGGGCCGCCAAACCGTTGACCGACAAGGCGATTGATCTTTTCAAGAAAAACATGAAAGAGCGACAGCTCCGAACCGCCTTTGCCCACGACTCGTATCTGATCAATCTGGGTTCCCCCGATAAAACGCTTCACAAGAAATCACTCGAGGCGTTCATCCACGAACTGGAACGGGCGGAACAACTGGGGCTGATGGCGCTCGTCTTTCACCCCGGCT
>CAYYFU010000193.1:0-3482 GCA_964471095.1 uncultured Pseudomonadota bacterium | reverse complement strand
CAGATGGAGCAGCCCCAAAAATCCGCAGCGGAAGCCGAATCCCAGCGCCTGGGAGGTTTCCGGTTCAAACGAAAAGGAGGCATCGTTCAAGCGCAGCTTGTCCAGGGCGACCTTCAGATCCTCGTAATCACCGGAGTCGACCGGATAGAAACCGGCGAACACCATCGGCTTGACCTCCTTGAACCCGGGAAGCGGATTCGAGGGGGGTGAGAGCGCAGCGGTCAGGGTGCCTCCGATCCGGGTCTCATGGACGGATTTGATCATTGCGGTCAAAAACCCGACCTCCCCGACGGAGAGTTCTCGGACTTCCCGCGGATGCGGATCAAAGACCCCCAGCTTCTGAACTTCATAATCCTTGCCGGTGGCGATGAAGCGGATCTTCTGACCGACGGTTAACCGGCCATCCATGATCCGGACGAGCACCACGACCCCCAGGTAATTATCAAACCAGCTGTCGAAAACGAGGCCGCGCAACAGCGCCTGCTCCTGACCCTGAGGCGGGGGGATCTTCTTCACGATCGCCTCCAAAATCTCCGCAATACCCTGACCGGTCTTGGCAGAGGCCCGTATCGCCTCGTTCGCCGGGATCCCGATGATCTCTTCAATCTGCTTCCGGACCCGTTCGGCATCCGCCGTCGGCAGGTCCATCTTGTTGATGACCGGAACCAGCTCGAGATTGTTTTCAATCGCCAAATAGGCGTTGGCGACGGTCTGCGCCTCGACCCCTTGCGCGGCGTCCACCACCAGCAAGGCCCCCTCACAGGCGGCGAGGCTGCGGGAGACCTCATAATGGAAATCAACATGCCCGGGGGTGTCGATCAGGTTAAAAAGGTACTCCTGCCCATCTTTGGCGCGGTACTTCAGCCGGACCGATTGCGCCTTGATCGTGATCCCCCGTTCCCGTTCCAGATCCATCTTGTCCAGAAATTGGTCCCGCATCTCGCGGGCCGAAAGGGCGCCGGTCTTTTCCAGAATCCGGTCCGCGAGCGTGGATTTGCCGTGATCCACGTGGGCGATGATGCAGAAGTTGCGGATGAGGGAAGATTTCACGCGCTAGCCGTCAAGCATCACGTTAGGAATGCCGGTGTTTATGGGCAGGTCGAGACACAAACCACGCAACGGCGGCGGTGATTGCCCCCAAGATGGCCATCAACAGGAATATGGACTCAGCGTTACTCACGGGCATCTCCCTTCCGATCGAAGAACAATCCCCCTGCGAAAAAGAATATACCCGATACCACCCCGAACGCAACCGCTTTCCACTCGACCCCCTCTTTGGTCACGAGCTGGCTGATGACGGCAGTGGCGATGATCAGCTTGCTTACGTCAAATGAATACTTGGCAACATTTTGCCAACGCCGAGGGTTCACGATTCGGCCTGCTTTTCGTTCGTCAGTGGGAAAGATTCCAGAAAACTTATCTGCCCCGGCATGGCACCGTGATTTTTTTCCAGAATCATGTCGATTCCCTGGCGGATATATTCGGCGATCGGGACCTTGGTCTTGTCGTTCAAGAGCTTGAGCTTCTCGTTTTGCTCCGGCGTGATGTAAATCGTGGTGGTTATTTTTTTCCGGGGCATAGTTAACTCTGCGACAGGACGACCAGCGCGTCGCTTTTCTCCTTCTTCTTGAACTGCTCGGAAAAGAGGCGCGCCTCTTCCTTGTCCTTGAAATGCCCGATCCGGACCCGGTACCAAGTCCCTTTTTTGGGGACCTCCCCCACGGTCATGAAGGTGTCGTATCCCTTCCCCTTCCATTGATCGACCACCCGCGCCGCCTCTTCGGCGCTCGGGTAGGACCCGACCTGAATCGCGTATTTTCCGATTGCCTCAGCGGCCGGCGTCACCTCCGCCGGTTTTTCCACCCTCTTTTCCTCGGCAGCGGGGGCGGGAACAACCACGCGGAGGCTGTTTTCATATTCCGTTGCGGTCATCCCTGACGGTTTGACCCGAATCACCCCCTTTCCCCCCGGAGCCCCATCCGACAACTCTTGAGGAAAGGTGTAATCGACCGACGGCTGCTCCGGAGGCGTTTCCGTTTTTTCCGACACCTCGGCGATTCGCTTGCCGCCAATCAGATCCGGCCCGAACCGGGCGCCCAGATAGAAGACAAAGAACAGGGTGACGAGCTCCAGGAGAATCAACGCGACAAACTGACCGAACGTGAACTTGCAAAAATAATCTTCAACCTCTTTGGCAAAATCATTCATGCTGCATCACCTCAGGGGCCGAAACCCCGATCAGCTTCAAGCCTCGAGCAAACGTCCTTTTAAGAATTTTGCATAGATACAATTTAGCCCGGGTTGTGTCAATATCGGCGCCCAACACGCGATACCGCGGGTCCTCCCTGGCCTTGGCATAATAAGACTGAAACGACTTGGTCAATTCGAGGAGGTAGAACGGGATCCGATGCGGCTGAAGGTCACGGGCGGCCCGCTGGACCTCTTCCGGAAACTCGTGGATCAGCCGGATCAGATCTATTTCCTCAGGGAGCTCCAAACGGTCCAATTGGGGAAGCGATTTGAGATTGATCCGGGCCTCTTCGGCCTTCCGAAAAATACTGGCCAACCGGGCATGGGCATATTGAACGTAATAAACCGGATTTTCCTGGGTGTGCCGCTTGGCAAGCTCCAGATCAAAATCAAGATGCGACTCCGGCGCCCGCATCAGCAGGAAAAAACGGAGCGCATCCCGCCCGACCTCCTCCAAAACCTCTCCCGCCGTCACAAAATTGCCGCCTCGCTTTGACATTTTGACCGCTTCATCTCCCCGCTTGACTCGCACATATTGATAAAGAACCGTTTCCAGTTTCCCGGCATCGTAGCCCAAACTTTGGAGGGCTGATTGGATCCGGGGGATATGACCATGATGATTGGAACCCCAGATATTGATGAGGCGGTCGTAACCCCGTTCAAATTTATCGACATGATAGGCGACGTCGTTCGCGAAATAAGTCGGTCGGCCATCCGATCGAACCAGCACGGACTCCCGGTCTTGCAGAAATTCATCCCGGGTCGCCAGCCATAGCGCCCCCTCTTTTTCAAGGGCCACGCCGCACCCCCTCAATTCTTTGACAATCTTGCCGGTCCGTTTTGCCAGGATCTCTTTCTCGTGAACCCAAGAGTCAAAAAAGATCCCCATTTTTTCGCAATCCCGCCGAATCTCTTCAGTCACCTGTTGAATGGCAAACTCTCCGAGTGCATGAACTTCCTGAGGGATCCCTGTTTGTTGCGCCTGTTCGGCCAATTCCTTGACGTACTCCCCTTGATAGCCGAGCGGGGCGTCGCCCTCCGACCCCTGCAAATAGGCCAGAACGCTTTTGCCGAGCTGATCGATTTGCCCGCCCACGTCGTTGACGTAATATTCGCGGGTCACTTGGTGACCGGTCGCTTCCAGAAGAGCTGCGATCGCATCCCCGAGCGGTCCCCCGCGGGCATTGCCGATATGAACGGGACCGGTCGGGTTGGCGCTCACGAATTCGATC
>CAYYFU010000192.1:0-3516 GCA_964471095.1 uncultured Pseudomonadota bacterium | reverse complement strand
TCACCCCTCCTTTTGTTGACCGTGATTTGACCTACTTTCAGGAAGGGTCCCGTTGGAGTTATTCGGGGGGGAGGATCCTGCTGGATGGATTTGACGTCAATGAGCTGATCTCCGGACCCAGTTCCGATGTCCGGGTCTGGATGGGGATCGCGAGTGGTCTCAACGAATGTCGAAAAAAAATCTTCAGCCTCGCCCAACCAACCCCGCAGGTGGCCCAGTTTGGGGCGATCATCGAGGCGCTTCAAGGGAAAATCCTGGGGCGTCTTAAGAGGGTTTACGATGAAAAACGGAGCGGGCTTGCCTGGACGATAGAGAATGGACAATTGATTTTGAACGGCATAAACGTTCATTCGTTCGTGGCTCTTTATCGGGTCCGGAAGACGGAGAAGGCCCAAAAATTTCTGGAGGGGTTGAGGTCCAAACTGGCGATCCTCTTAAGCGATCCTGATCATGAAAAGATTCGTGGCCTGGTGGAAGAATTACAGGAGGAGATTGAAGAGCTGTTGGCCCCCGAGAAGGCCGCTCGTTCCATGCGTCGGCTTCCTCCTCGCCGTCCTCTGGATCGCTGATCCTTTTCCCGAAAATCCCCCGGCATCCGTCTCCTCTCTGGTCGGGGAAAAACAAACCGTGACCGGCACCCTGCTGGAGGGACCGTTGCCGGGCCGGAGCGGGACCAAAGGTCTCGTCCAGCTCTCCTCCCCTTGGCCTCCTTCGTCGGAAGGCAGGCCTTCAAAAATCAAGGCGCTTTTGACCTTTGAAGAAAGGTTTCCGCAACGGGGGGATTTGATCCGGTTCACCACCCGGTTCAAAAGGCCCCCCCAAACCCAAAATCCCGGCGCCTTCAACACCCGTCGGCACCTGGCCCGCCAACATATTTTTCTGACCGGATTCGTCCCCGCGGGGGATTGGGAACTGGTCTCTCGTTCTCAACCAGTCTCTCCCCTCGATTCCCTCAAGCGATTTTTCTCAAAACAACTGCAAAAAACCTCATCGGACGAGACGACCCAGGGGTTTCTTCAAGCCTTGATCCTGGGGGACCGATCTCAACTTTCTCAGGAGCTGTGGACCGATTTCCAGAAAACCGGCACCGCCCACCTGTTGGCAATCTCCGGCCAACATGTCGGACTCGTCTTTTCGTTTTGTCTGCTCCTGCTCCTCTGGATGCTCAAACAATCCGAAGCTCTGCTGCTGACCTTTTCGGTCCGTAAAATCGCCTCACTCCTCGCCCTGCTCCCGGCACTGTTTTATGTCGGTATTGCCGGCGCCCCTCCCTCCGCCGTTCGGTCGATCCTCATGCTGGCGACCGGTGTGGCGGCCTTTTGGTTCCGACGCGACCTCGAGATCTTTTCGACCCTGGCATTGGCGGCCCTCCTGGTCACCCTGCTGGATCCGGCCGCCCCGTTCGGGGCCTCCTTTCAGCTCTCTTTCCTGGCGGTCCTCTCGCTGGCCCTCTTTGTCACCCCCCTCTCCCAACGGTCGTTCCTGGCCAAAACCTCCCGGGCAAAAAAATGGTTGCTCCTTTCGCTCGTCGCCACGACCGCTGCGACCCTTGGAACGGCCCCCCTGGCGGCCTCCCGTTTTCACCTGGTGTCGATCAGCGGTCTCTTGACCAACCTTTGGGCGATCCCTTTTGTCGGTCTGATTCTCGTCGGGGGCGGGATCGCCCTGTTTCTTTCCGTTATTCCCCTGATCGGCCCGCTGACCCTCTCACTCGTCGGCAAGGGGACCGAGCTGTTCCTCTGGTTGACCCACCACTCTGCCCAATGGTCATTCACCTTAGAAACCTACCCCACCGGGTGGGAGGTCGCTGTCGCTTATTTTCTCCTCCTCTTCTTGGCCCTTCGAATCCACCAGAAAATCGGTTGGAGAACAACCGGCCTTATCGCGGTCCCCCTCCTTGCTGTTCTCCTCTTTTGGAATTCTTTCCCCTCCCGTAACTTGAGGGTCACCTTTCTGGATGTCGGTCAGGGAGATGCGGCGCTGCTCCGAACCCCGCATGGCAAGTCAATTCTGATTGACGGCGGCGGTTTCCTGATCCCCGGCAAGCCCCACCCGTTCGACGTCGGGAAGGAGGTCGTCCTCCCCTATCTCAAACGGGCGGGGGTCGAGAAAATCGACCTGATGATCCTCTCTCATCCCCATCCCGATCATTATGGAGGACTCCAGGCGGTGGTCGAAAAATTCCCGATCGGTGAGTTTTGGTGGAACGGCCAGTCGTTTCCTGATGAGTCCTTTGAAAAGCTCCTCTCAACGATCCGACAGAAAGGGCAGCTTCGAAAGGTCACCGCTCCGTATCGGCAGACCATGGACGGTCTTAGCCTGGAGGTGATCTATCCGGGAGAAGTCTGGCCGTCCCGTGGGATTAACGACAACTGCCTCGTTGTCCAGCTTGATTATGGAGCGATGAAATTTTTGTTCCCCGGGGATATCGAAAGAGAGGCCGAGAAGGAGCTGGTGCAATCTCCCAAGAAACTCGCCGCGACCGTCTTAAAAATCCCCCACCATGGCAGCCGGACCTCGAGTTCCGTGCCGTTCATTGACGCCATCGTCCCCCGCTACGCGGTCGCGAGCCTCGCCGACGGCAACATGTTCGGCTTCCCCCATGAGGGGGTCTTGGAAAAATACGAGCGGCGCGGCATCAAGGTCTTTCGCACCGACCGCCACGGCGCCGTCACCTTCACGACCGATGGCCAGTCCCTCTCCGTCAAACCGTTCGCGAATCCTTAACGAAAATGACAAAATTAACAATGATTCTAATAACCTATGTGACACTCCCAATTTTGAGTTGAAAAGGTTGAAAAAGGACGCAACTTTTTTTGACCCCCGCCGAGAGAGAGCGAGAGAGAAAGAAAGGAGGTGTTCCGATGGGAAACTTTGCGTTTAAAATTGGTCAGCACCCCGATGATTCAACGGTGCTGTTTACCTCTTCGGTAAGCTTCGGGTTGGGGATGCAGGAGACAACGCATACCCCGTGGGCTCCGACGGAGGAGAGACACACCCTGGCTTTCCGTTCGGTGGCAACGCCTCTGGAAATTTTTATTCGTCCGGCCCCATCGCTATGGATCAATCTGGCCGCAGAGGGAAGCGGTGGTCTCCAGGAGAGCCTAGGGCAGGTAGGACGCCTGAAATTAGGGGTTGGTACCAAGGATGCCCGCCTGAGCGGCCATGCCGGCATGACAGTTCACAATCTCTATGACAGTGCCCAGGTCCTGGGGGCTGAATTTTGTTTAGGCAATATCACGCAACCCGGGCTTGCCTTTGTTGCCAGTTACGAAAGGGCAAGAACCGGAGCGGAGGGGGATGTTGCTAACTTCACCGTCGGCGCCCGCTATATCCTTCCCTGGCTTTCCTACCATCGCTAGCGATTCCCCAAATTCTCCCACGAGACGAACCGCCAGCCGAACGCCTTCTTACGGGTGGTCACCCGCGCCTGGTAGACCGCTCCCCCCGCGGCCAGATAGGTAAACGCCTCGATCGCGGCCAGATCTTTTTGGATCTCCTCGACGGAAGCGATCG
>CAYYFU010000191.1:0-3596 GCA_964471095.1 uncultured Pseudomonadota bacterium | reverse complement strand
TCAGTGCGAAACAGTCCGGCGAATCGGGAGAGCTGGTCGGGGAACTGATCGACGTCCCATTGGGAACCGCCCAGCCGCCAATGACGGTCCCCATTCAGTCTCTGAAGGCGGATCTTGACGAACCGGTCGCCCTGCTTGCCTCCAACATCCGGCATCAGGGTGCGCAGGATCTGATGGCCGATCCTTCGAGGCGAACGGCCGACCGGGCCATCGGTGAAACGGTTTTGATCGGTGAAAAACGAGAAATTTTCAAAAGCCCCTGGTTCTGGGTCGGGATGGCGGCGCTGACGGGAACCGGGGTGGGTGCCGGAATCGCCGCCACCGGCGGTGCGGCCGCCGTGGCAACGGGAGGAGTGCTGATCGGCCTATGAAACCAAACCGGACGATTTGGCTGCTCTGTTTGATCGGTCTCGCGGGATGCGGGGGGTCCTCGGGCAAAGGATTCCTCTCGATCAAGGTGATCGATCCGCTTCAACCGGCAGGGTTGAAGACCGGCACGATTCTTCCACCCCCTCTCGTTGTCGACAGCTTCACCATCTTCATTTCAGGGCCTGGGATTGATCCGCCGGTCGAGCAGGCAGTTTCAGGGACAGCCAAGTCGGTGGAGATCACCGGTCTCCCCGCCGGCAGTGGCCGGGTGATTTTGATCGAGGCAAGAAATTCCAGGGGGCAGGTCATCCGGCGGCGCGAGATCCCGAACGTAGTTATCGAAGCGGGGGTGGTTTCTCCCATTGAGGCGAAACTCCTGACCGTGCCCATTTTTGACAATCTTTCCGATGGCAATCTGCTCCCTGCAACCCGGGTGGTCTTGAACGGTTTTGGAGAGCCGGGGGCACGGCTGGAAATATCCGACCGGTATCGCGACGATGAAGGGTCGTTGAAGGATATTTCGGGAGGATTCTCGGTAATTCCCTCTTTGAGTCTGGGTGATTTCGCCCTCAATCCCGGTTCGCTCCCTCCGGGTCCTCACACCTTTACGGTGCGGGACAGGGAGACCGGGGAGTCTTCGAGCGTCCAGGTAGTGCTGGTCCTGCCGGGTCAGCGGCCCGGCTGGACCCTCTCGGCGGGGGCTGGAGATCGCGGTTCGAGTCTGGCGCCGTCACCGTTCGGGGGTGGACGGGCGAACTACCCCGCCTTGGTGCGCCATCGGCGCAAAATCCGGATCGATGCGGTTCAGAATGAAGGAGGAGAAAAATGAGACGCAATCTTTTGGCACTTTCTATTCTCTTGGGGATGGTGAGTTGCGGGGGTGAGGATTCAGATGTCGTGACCCGTTCTTTCAATGCGGAATACGGCACCCCCTCCGAAATCTCCGAGCTGGAGAGCTTGAACTACGACACCGAGACAAGTCTCTTTGAGGAGGTGGACGGTAAAAGGGGTTGGGAGATCCTTCCGCCCACCTTGATGGCGAGGGAAGACGATTCGGATATTTTCAGCGCCTCGGTCACCGGAGTCCCGGCAGGCCGGTATGTCGCCTCCCTTGACCTCACGGTCCCCTACAAGCCGGAAGGGGCTGACCCCTCCGTTGAAGATCAGAGGCTCGTGTTGGCCCGCGCGGAGGTCCCGGTCGAGATTGTCTTCGGTCAGAGCCAGATTGTCCTGAACCTCTTGCCTGCCGATTTTGATGTTTCCGGGCTCGACGAGGATGGCGACGGACTCTCGAATCTCGCCGAATACCGGGGCCCGACGAACCCCTTTCTGGCCGACACCGATGGGGATGGCGCCCCAGACGGGCTCGATATTTTCCCCAGTCTCTCCGGCGAGACCTCCGACCTCGATGGGGACGGCATTGGAGACAACCAGGATAATTGCATTGGGGCGCAAAACCCGGATCAGAAAGATTCTGATGGAGACAAGATCGGAGACCCTTGCGACACCGATAACGACAATGACGGTCTCAAGGATGAGGATGAAATCAAAGCGGGCTCGGATCCTCGCAACCCCGATTTTGACGGCGACGGGATTTTGGATGGTCACGACAACTGCGTCTTGACCACCAACCGCGACCAGGCCGATTCTGACAGCGACAAGATCGGGGACGCCTGCGACCCCGATGATGACAACGACGGGATCCCGGATTTGTCCGACAACTGCCCCTTTCTCGCCAGTCAGGATCAGACCGATACGAACGGAGACGGGAGGGGTGACATCTGCACCAATGACGATGACGGGGACGGGATTTTTGACAATGCCGATAATTGCCGGTTTTCCCCCAATGCCGGCCAGGAGGATACCGATCACGACGGCCGGGGGGATGCCTGTGACGACGATGACGATGGTGATGGCCTATCGGACTCCGAGGAACTGACCCCCGGCGAGGACTCGCTCGTCACGGACCCGAAGCGGACCGATACCGACGGGGACGGCATCCCCGATTTGACCGATAATTGCAGGATTACACCGAACCCGCTCCAGACCGCCAGTGCCGATACCGACGGCGAGGGGGACGACTGTGATTGTGTCCCGCTCGATCCGGAGATCACCACGGATAAGGGGATCTTCGTCTCTGCGAGCGGTTCCGATGAGGCCTCGGGGGCAAGGAATGAGCCGGTACGTACAGTCAGTCGCGGGATTGCCATTGCACAGGCGAGCGGTAAATCCGCTGTTTATGTCACCGGCGGGATTTATGAGGACCAGGTCCGGATGGTTTCGGGGATGCATCTTATCGGCGGATTTGCGCTCGGGCAATCGGGAAAATCCTGTTCGAGGGGGCTTTTTGATTCCGTTATCCGTTCGAATCAGTTGAATACGCTCGTCTTTGAAAATATCACCCAACCGACTATCTTGGACGGCGTTATCTTGGAAAACAGGAGTTCGTCGGTCCTGAATTCCGCCGCGTTAAAGATCGGTTCTCCTGCCCCTGTCACCGTGGGTCTGGTGACCGTCCGCAATTCAACGATCCGGGGGGCAACCAACGGCGGGATCAGGAGTGAGGCCGTTTATGTCGCTAATTCTTCCCCGACCTTCATCAATAACGTGATCGAGGGCGGCAATAGCCGGGAGTCGGTCGGGGTGGAGATCGTCGGGTCCCCTGCGGCACGGTTTGTCCACAATACGATTGATGGAGGCAACTCGGTCGGTCAATCGACGGCGGTCATTGTCTCCGGGGCGGCCCCGGCCTTCGTCAACAACATCCTGATGACCCGCGGGGCGAGGGATCAAAGGGTCCTCTTTGTCAACGGGAACTCGTTGTCACCCGCCGCGCTGTTCCGCAACAACCTGATGTTCGGCCTGCAATCCCCTGACACAGTGGATCGGCCAATGATCTATATCGATCTGAATCCGGAGTTTCACCAGTTCAACGAAGTCGGTCAATTTAACGGGATGGACGGGACCGGCGGCAGTCTGGACGGGAATCTGATCAACTCAATCGATGGGACCGATGACGGACTACTTGTCGGGATCAACGAAATTTTCACCGGCATTGATCGGCCCGATTATCACCTCGTTTCGATGTCACCGGCCCAGGATCGGGGGATGAATCCTGCGACGGTGGTTTCACTGGAGGTCTTAAAAGACCGCGACTGGAGGGTGAGGCCCGAAGGGGCGGCACGCGATATCGGGGCGTATGAGTTGGTGCCGTAACGGAGCGATTG
>CAYYFU010000190.1:2164-3609 GCA_964471095.1 uncultured Pseudomonadota bacterium | reverse complement strand
CCTTTGACGAATACCAGATCCACGAGGCCCGAGGTGCGGGGGCCGATGCGATCCTGCTGATCGTCAGGATCCTGACCGATTCTCAACTCAAGGACTATTCGGCGCTGGCGGGTGAATTGGGGATGGTGTCTCTGGTCGAGGTACACGATGAAAAGGAGATGGAACGTTCCGCAAAGGCCGGTGCCCGCCTCATCGGGATCAACAACCGGGATCTCGATACCCTCAAGACAGACCTGACAGTGACGGAGCGTCTTGCCCCTCAGTCCTCTCCACAGCGGACACTTGTTTCCGAATCCGGCATTCAATCGAGAAACGATGTTGAACGGCTCCAAGGAGTCGGGGTGAACTGTTTTCTTGTCGGCGAGTCGTTTTTGAGGGAGAAAGATCCCGGAAGAAAACTCGGGGAATTGCTATGACTCTGGTCAAGATCTGCGGAATTACCAACATCGATGATGCCCTCGACGCGGTGGAGTTCGGCGCCGATGCCCTCGGGTTTAACTTCTGGCCCGATTCCCCACGGTACATCACGCCGGCCAAGGCGAAGGAGATTCTGCAAGAAATCCCCCCATCGGTCTGGCGGGTCGGGGTTTTCGTGAACGAGCATTTTGAAAAGGTTCGGAATCTGAGTGTGGAGCTGGAGCTGACCCATCTCCAGTTTCACGGAGATGAGACACCCTATTATTGTGAGCAATTTGCCACCCCCTACTGGAAGGCGTTCGGGCTGAAGAATGAGAAGGGGTTGGAGTTGATGAAAAAATATCGATCTGAATATTTTCTGGTCGATGCCCATATTGAAAAAGGGTACGGTGGGGGCGGTCTGCTGGGAAACTGGGATTTGGCCAAGGAGGCGAAGAAGATCGGCAAGATTTTTTTGGCAGGCGGTTTGACCCCGGAAAATATCCAGACCGCGATTCAGGTGGTCCGGCCGGCCGGTGTGGATGTCGCCTCCGGCGTTGAAGATGAGCCGGGGAGGAAGAACCGGTTCAAGCTGGAGGAGTTTATCATGAAGGCGAAGGGGGCGTTATGAGGGGTCGTTTCGGAGAATTTGGGGGTCAGTACGTTGCCGAGACCTTGATGCCGGCCCTTCTTGCACTGGAAACGGCCTATCGAAAAATCGCCCGGTCCAAAAAATTTCGAGGGGAATTTGACCAACTGGCGCGGGATTATATCGGCCGCCCGACCCCGCTCTATTTCGCCAAACATCTGACCGAAAAAACGGGCGGGGCCCGAATCTATCTGAAACGTGAAGACCTCTGTCACACCGGTGCCCACAAGATCAACAACACCCTCGGTCAGTGCCTGCTGGCAAAAAAGATGGGAAAGAAACGGATCATTGCCGAGACCGGCGCCGGTCAGCACGGGGTCGCCACGGCGACCATGGCGGCGTTGTTGGGGCAGGAGTGCGTCGTCTATATGGGGGAGGAGGATATCCGGCGCCAGGCGCC
>CAYYFU010000190.1:0-2154 GCA_964471095.1 uncultured Pseudomonadota bacterium | reverse complement strand
CAAACGTTTTCCGGATGAAGTTGTTGGGGGCCAAGGTGATCCCGGTCGCCGCCGGCAGCAAGACCCTGAAAGATGCGTTGAACGAGGCGCTGCGCGACTGGATCACGAATATCCGGACCACCTACTACTGCATCGGATCGGTCGCCGGCCCGCACCCGTATCCGATGATGGTGCGGGATTTTCAGTCGGTGATCGGCAAAGAGGTGAAGCGGCAATTGAAAGAACGGCCGGAGGCCCTGGTCGCTTGTGTGGGAGGGGGATCGAACGCGATCGGTCTGTTTTATCCTTATCTGAAGGACCGCCGGGTGAAGATGTTTGGCGTTGAGGCAGACGGCGCGGCGACGCTGGTCAAGGGACGGGTCGGGGTCTTGCACGGTTCCAAGTCCTATCTGTTGCAGGACCGGAATGGCCAAGTCTCGCCGACCCACTCGATCTCGGCCGGGCTCGATTATCCCGGCGTCGGTCCTGAACACAGTTTTTTGAAGGAATCGGGCCGGGTCAAATATGTGACGGTGGGTGACCGTCAGGCGCTGGAGGGGTTTCACCTCTTGGCTGAGACGGAGGGGATCCTGCCGGCGCTCGAATCGGCGCACGCGGTTGCTTATACGGTGCGTTTGGCCCGGCGATTGCCGAAAAGTCGGAGTATCGTGGTGAACCTTTCGGGTCGGGGAGATAAGGATCTGGAGACGGTCTCACTTCATGAGTAGACCTCTCCCCCGACCCCTCTCCTTAGTAAGGAGAGGGGTGCCCGAAGGGCGGGGTGAGGTCGAGATAACGATGTCACGTATCCAGTCAACATTCCGGGAGTTGCGTCGCTGGCGCCGCAAGGCGCTGATCCCTTTCATCGTTGCCGGCGATCCGAGTCTCGCGGCCACCGGGCGTCTGTTACCGGAACTGGAAAAAGCGGGGGCCGACCTGATCGAACTCGGCATCCCGTTCTCCGACCCGATGGCGGATGGTCCGGTGATCCAGCGTGCCGATGAGCGGGCGCTACGCCGTGGTGCGACACTCAAAAAAATCCTGCGGCTCGTCGCCTCGGTTCGCAGGCGCGGATTGCAGATCCCGATTGTGCTGATGGGTTATTACAACCCAATCCTCGCTTATGGGCTAAAGCGGTTTGCGAGGGAGGCGGGTTGTGCCGGCGTGGATGGGATTTTGGTCGTTGATCTGCCGCCGGAGGAGTCGGGAGAACTGGATGTCGAACTAAGAAGGAGCAGGATTGACCGGATCTATCTCCTCGCCCCGACCTCCGATCGGACCAGGATCCAAAAAAAAAAAAAAAAGGGGAGCGGGTACCTCTATTTTGTCTCGATGACCGGGATCACCGGCGCCCGATTAAATCGGTTGGGGGAGGTCCGGTCGGCGGTGCAAAAAATCAAACGACAGACGCGGCTCCCGGTGGTGGTCGGATTCGGAATCCGAAATCGCCAACAAGTCAATAAAATCGTTAAGTTCTCTGATGGGGTCGTGATTGGAAGCTCATTGATTGAACGGCTTTCGGTTTCCGCTAAAAAAGGAATCCGTTTCTTCCGTTGCCTCCGCTAAGGCTCCACCGACACCACAAATTTCGAGACATAATTCATGCTACCGTCTTCGGCCTCGAAAATATGATGGCCAGCGGCATCCACATGCCGGTCATGGATCGGTCCGACCTTATCCATGTTGACCGCCGACTGAATCCCCAACTGCTTGAGGATCTCATGGGCCTCGTAGAAGGTCACACCCAGGCTCAGTTTGATCACGCAGAGTCGTCCCTCCCGATCGACCGCCAGGATCCGTTTTCCATCCTGATAGGTGTTGGTCGGTGTCACAATCGGCCGTCCCTTGTATTCGTTTTTTCCCTGATAGATGAGGAGTTGGGCCTGGGCGTAGTTATCGATCCGCCCTTCTGCAAAATCCCTCTCAAACTGTTGCCGCCGATCATAACTGCCGACAAGTTCGTCACGGCGGACAATGCGAAACCGGTGGAAATCACGGTCGATCACCACCACCCCATCCACCTGCCGCGACCAGAAGGAATTCAGCACGACCCTCTTTCCCGATTCGTCGGTGATCCCCATCGCCCAAGCGGGGGCGCGGCTCAAATTATCCGCGTAGATGCCGACCTTTTCGATAGCAAGGTTTGGCCGCAACTCCGAGACCCGCACCGGTGAC
>CAYYFU010000189.1:0-3612 GCA_964471095.1 uncultured Pseudomonadota bacterium | reverse complement strand
CCTTTGCGCCCTGGCCTTTGTTCTTTTGTTTCCCCCTCTCGTATAGTTGACAGAAAAAGTCCGTCCGTTAGACCTTGGAAGTTTTAAAAAACCAAGACTCCTGGTGGAACGACCCCGCCTCTTTTCCTGGATCTCTTCTCCGCAGAGTTTCGTTCTGGCCAGCCTGATTCTCCTTCTCCCCCTCTTGACACTATTCATGGGGCGTCTCCAATTTGACTACAATTTGAATCACATCCTGGGGCGGCAGCCGACCAAGGACCTGGATCGCCGGGTCGACAGTATTTTTAACCATTCGGTGAATCCTGAGGTGGCACTTGTCGAAGATGCGGGGGATGCCAAACAACTGGCGATCGGGATCCGTCTGATCCAGCATAAGTATCAGCAAAGGACCGAGGGGAGTACCATTAAGGCGGTACTCTCGCTGGACGATTTTGTCCCGCAAGACCAACAGGAAAGACTCCGATCGATTGCGCAAATAAAACAGCTCTTCACCCCCTCTGTCTTGCAGAATCTTGTCCCCGAGGAGCGTCAGTCGTACGAACAGTTGAAATCAATGCTCCATCCAAAACCGTTTTCTCTGCAAGAGGTTCCCGATTCAATCCAGCGGATGTTTCGGGACCGGGAGGGGAAGACGGGACGGATGGTCCTGATTTTTCCCAACTTTGACATGCAGCAAGCCGATAAATTTATGCAGTTCGTTGAGGAGATCCGGGAGGCACGCTGTGTCGATTGCGTTGGAACTTTTTATGCCTCCGGGGAATCCAGTGTCTATTACGAGATTGTCAAGATGCTGTTCCGGGAGGGAAAGTATGTGATCGGCCTTGCCCTGTTCATGATTCTGGGTTCCCTCTTGATCAATTTTCGGTCGTTGGGAAAGGCGCTGCTGGTTTTTTCGCCTTTGGCGATCGGGATGCTCGCCACCCTGGGCTGGATGGGGCTTAGCGGACTCTCCTTCAATATTATCAACCTGGCCGCGCTCCCGATCATCCTTGGGACCGCCGATGACTATGCGATCCATCTCTATCAACGTTATCTGGGTCACCCGGAACGATCGCTGGGCCAAACTTATTTCCTGAGCGCCTTTCCGATCTTGGGTTCGGCCCTCACCACCTTGATCGGTTTTGGGTCGCTTTTGATCGGCAATATGGGGGGGGTACGGACCTTCGGATTGCTGTCGGTCGTCGGGATTCTGCTCTGTACCCTCACGACCCTCTTTTGGTTTCCGGCCCTTCTGACCTTTCGGCTGGGGAAAAAATCCCCGCTCCCTTCTCCAAGCGCGGAGATTGCGTTGGTCGAGGAAAATGAGTGAAGCGATTTCTCTTCGTGATCCTCTGTCTCCTCCCTCTCCAATCTTTGTTGGCCTACAGCACCCCTAATGTGCCGGTGGATGACCCCGTCTACCGCGACATCGACAAGCTGATCGCCGCCGGGCTCGTCAAGGATGTCATCTACGGCCAGCGCCCCTGGAGCCGGCGAGAGATCGCCAGAGTTCTTTCGGTTGCCCAGGAAAACCGAAAAAGAATCCCTCCGGAGAAGGAGGGCGATCCGTTGTGGACTTATGTTGATCCGATCCTGTCACATCGTCTTGAGGAGTACCCCCAAGAACAGCCACCCTCTTTTCACCCCCTTGAAAAGGTCCAATTCGACTCGACCCTGTTGGATAGTCCTCCTCGTCCCATTCCACAAAATAACGGGTTGGGCAGCGTCGATGCCCAAATCAACCCACTCGTCAATTATCAGGAAGGACGCCATTATGTTGATGGAAGCAACCTCGGTCTTGAGACAACACATTCGGCACAACTTTCTCGATACCTTTCTCTTTATGCGCGGCCACGACTCGAGTTTCTCCTGCCCAATACAGGCAACTCCGAGGTCAAACCGCTTGCCCAGCAACTTTATGGAAAATTCGCCTTCCGAAATTTTGAGCTGGAGGCGGGACGAGATTCATTTGTTTGGGGTCAAGGAGAAAATGGGGGGTTGATGTTTTCCAACCATGCACGTCCTGTCGATATGATAAAATTAACGACCTCGGGACCTTTTTATCATCCCTGGATTTTTAAATACCTGGGGCCCTCCAAATACACTTTTTTTGTGGCCAACCTGGGTCCCGAACGGGAATTTCCCTATGCCACTCTTTATGGGATTAAAGGAAGCATCAAACCTTTTTCAATTTTTGAATTCAGTCTTCACCATACCATCTTGTTGGGGGGTGATGGCTCCCCTTCTGGTAATTGGCATCAACCGATTGAGGAATTTTTCTTTTTTCGAAACGGGGGGCTCACCGGCCGAGGGGGACAAAACACCTCTGACCACCGTTTCGGTGGCGATTTGAGGCTTCGTATCCCTCCCCTACGGAATCTCGAATGGTATTTTGAGGCGACCTGGGATGATGTCGGTCGTCAGACCGTTTTGGCGAACATCACGGAACAAATGGCTTTGGTAACGGGAGTTGTTCTCCCATGGCTCTCCTCGGGGGGGAGAAGCGATGCAAGAATCGAATACATTCGTGTCCCACCCGTTTTTTATCGACATGCCACCTGGACATCAGGATACGCGCTTAATCGGAACATCTTGGGTATGGCCAACGGACCCGACACGGACGAGATTCATTTGGTTTACCAAACGGAATTCAATCCAACCTGGCAGCTGCGTTCAGAAGCGAGCTACCTCAATAGTGATAGCAACATCTATACTCAAACTTCGAGTACAAAAGGCGGCCCGGATCAGGTCATTATTGCCAGCGATCAACCGACCGAGCATCGGTTCCGCTTACAGTGGTCATTGACACAAAAATCGCTGGTGCTTTTTGAAACGAAATACCGACTGGGCTTTGAGCACGTGGAGAATTTCAATTTTATGCCTGATGCGCGGAGCGAGAACCTTCTCTTTGGAGTTGAGTTTACAGCAACGCCTTCGTTTCTTTAAAAAATCATTATCTTTCGTTTTGAGATCTTAAGCTCCGGACAAACTCGCCTAAGAAAATAACGAGGACGGTCAAAAAAAGTGCTGGCAAAAAGGTTCCAATAACAATGAGGCGTCTTTTGGGACCAAATTTCTTGATCGGAACTCGAGCCCAATCGATCACCTTGAAGCTGATATCCTGTTTCCCCTCTTCAATTTTTGCCATTTCATATTGTTCCGTCAAAAGAGCGTTCATCTTACCGGTAAGTTCTCGTTTGAGCGTCAGATACTGGAGATAGACCTGCTGGGGTATATTTTTGACAACCCGACTCTGGTCAATCTCCTTTTGTAAGCCGACAACCTGGGCTTCAAGCTCCTTCGTTTCTTTTTTCAAATCAGCCCAGGCATCTGAAACCATGGGAAGACCTTTCTGCTGAGCCTCTTTCTCTGAATCTGAAACTACCAAGGGCCGCTCGTCGGCCCTGGATGGATCAACAAGGGTGTCTTCATTTTCGTCAAGTTTTGGCTGGTCGACTGAAACATCCACCTTTGACTCAACACTTGAAATCCGGTTGGCTGCATAAAACTCGGTCAGTTCCTTCCCTGACTTAAGCAATTCTTCCCGATTTCTCACCAGTTGCCGTTCCACAAAGAGTCGATGACGCTTGGCTGAGGTAAAGGCGTTTTCATTCAAATATTCGGAAAATTCAT
>CAYYFU010000188.1:0-3647 GCA_964471095.1 uncultured Pseudomonadota bacterium | reverse complement strand
GCCAAGGGGGCCGCCGAGGCGGGCGGGACCGTGGTCGGGATCCTGCCGACCGCCACCCCGAAGAGCGCCAACCGGTATGTGACGATCCCGATCGCCACCAACATGCATTGGGCCCGAAACGCGATCATTGCCCAGGCGGCGGAGGTCTTTGTCGCGATCGGCGGTAGTTACGGGACCCTTTCCGAAATCGGCTTGGCCCTCTCCCACAAGAAAAAGGTCTTTGGCCTCGGGACTTGGGAGATCAAAGGCGTTATCCCGGTCAAGTCCGCCCAAGAGGCGATCGAGAAGATCAAGCCACTGGGCTGATCAAGATCAGGGCCATTCCTGCCGACGGTCATCCCGCTTCAACCCGCTTTTTGAGAGCATTCTGGGCATGGACGCCGCAAAAATCGCGATCGTGATGTTGCACCCCGGGTGCAACATGACCTGCCGGTTCTGCGTCTCGGAGGAGACCTTTTCTCCGATGGACTGGGGACAAGCGGTCCTGCTCCTCGATCTCTTGAAAAGATGCGGCATCGGAAATGTCGTGTTCGGTGGTGGTGAACCATTCACGTGGGAACATGACGTGATACGGCTGGCGCGTGTTGCCAAGCAACGCGGATTCTTCACTCAAGTCGGAACCAACGGCATCTGGATGCCGGAGGGGATCGAGCGGGGGGCGGCCTTTGACCGGTTCATCCTCCCCTTGGAGGCGGCCGACGCCGATTTGCATAACTCGCTCCGCCGTTTTCGGCGGCAACATCACGAGATCGTCATCGATCGGCTGGAACGATTGCGACGAGCCGGAAAATCGGTGACCGTCTCGACCGTCGTGACACAAGAAAATATCGGAGCTCTTCCCGAATTGGGCGTCTGGCTCCGCGATTACCAACGAGATGGCGGCAACCTCCACGCCTGGCACCTCTACAAATTCGTCCCGGAGGGGCGCGGCGGCCGCCTGAACGCCGCTCAACTCTCGATTGACGACACCGCCTACGACGCTGCCTGTGATCAGGTGAGGTCGATCGGATTCGGGATTACGATCTTCAAGCGTCCCAACATGTTTCGATCAAGGACGGTTTGTTTCTTCTGGTATCAGGGGAATCGACTGCAAGTGGTCGATCCTCCATTAGAATTTCGCCGCCCTGCAGATACGAATTATATGGCGGAACTAGCTCCCGAGGGGTAACATCCGCTCGAATAGAGGTGGGTATGGGCAAAATGAGGTTTGTTTTGCTGGCACTCCTCGCGGCGGGATGCGGTGGGGGGGACGGCACAACCACCGAGAGCGGAGCGGGATCGGGGAATGCCGTGACAGAGCCCACGGCAACGACCGCCTCGGGACTGGAGGCAATGGGTCCCGCGCTGGCCTCCGTAGGGCAAGGCCTCGGGAGCGCCTCCCTTTCGGCCCTGGCGATCACCACCTCGCTGGACTGCAGTAGCGGCTCCGCCCCGATTACCGGCAATACAACGGTTGAGTTAAGCTTCACATGGGATGTTACCGTTACTTTTAATGACTGCGACGGGGTGACCGGCACCCTCAACGTCTCCGGGACCGGACAATACCTGGGGCAGGCGGCAGGGGTGACTTGGACCGCCCCCAGTTATGCAGGAACACTGACCGCCAACGGCTGTGCGGTCTCCTTTGACAACCTGACCGCCACCGGGACCGCGGCGGTCACCACCGACCTCACCACCTGTCTCGTAACCGGGACGGCGACCGCGGTCTGCACGGAAAACGGGGTGGAAGAGTCGGTTGACTGCACCTGGAATTCCGTCGATTGCAGTGACGAGGCCGGTTTTGAAGCCGGTTGCGGCCTCTCCCCGGATTGACAACCTGACGAAGATCATGTCGCCCCCTGCCTGAAGTCATTCTAGAAAATTACCTCATCCCTTAACATCATTTCTCAAGAGGAGGGGATGTTATGCGTCTGGGACCTTGGGAAATTGCGGCGATCGTTGCCGTGGCGTTGCTGATCTTCGGCCCCTCGAAACTGCCGAAGCTTGGCCAGAGCCTGGCGGAGTTTTTCAAGAACTTCAAGAAAGGGGTCAAGGAGATCGAGAAATAAAATAATCTCCGATCCCCCCGCCATGCGGCGGGGGGACGATAGGGCCGCCTCTGGCGGCCTCCCGACGTAGGGGCGATGAAAGTTGTCCCTGCCGAATTGGAAAGGAGATGCAAGGTGGTTTCTGCCGAAGAAGCGTCGAAAATTATCCTCTCGCAAATCGAGCCGCTCGACAGTGAGGCGGTGCCTCTGCGTGACTCCCCCGGACGGTATCTCTCTGCGCCGGTTGTTGCCCCGGTTTCTCTCCCTCCTTTTGACCATGCCGCTATGGATGGTTTCGCGATTCGGAGCGGCGATACCCAAGGGGCTTCTCGCGAGACCCCGACAATCCTCAAGGTAATCGGCACGATCGCCGCCGGCGGGTCCGGCAACCTTTCCATCAGAGAAAAACAGGCGGTTCGAATCATGACCGGCGCACCGATTCCGGCAGGGGCCGATTCCGTGGTGCCGTTTGAAAAAATCCCCCCCGTCCCCCCTTTGTCAAAGGGGGGTGAAGGGGGATTTTCAAAAATCAATATAACGAATCCCATTGCGAAGGATGACAATATCCGCCATCGCGGTGAGGATGTGGCGGAGGGAGAGGAAGTTTTTCAGGCCGGCGAAAAGATCACCCCACGCACCATCGCGCTCCTCGCGGCCCTTGGACAGGCAACGGTTCGTGTCGTCCGGAGGCCCCGCATCACCTTGCTCGGGACGGGAAGCGAACTGGTTGAGCCCGGAGAAAGGCTCGGGCCGGGAAAGATCTACAACAGCAACGTGCCGGCACTCACAGCGGCGCTTCGCGAGATCGGCATTGAACCGGCCGCAACCATGACCTCCTCCGATGCCGAGGGAGAACTTGCCGACAAGATCCGGCGGGGACTCAATTCAGAGGTTTTCATCACCGTCGGCGCGGTCTCGGCGGGGGATTTCGACCGGGTCCCCGCGATCCTGAAACAGGAGGGGGCGGAGATCCTGTTTCACAAGGTCGCGGTCAAACCGGGGAAGCCGCTCCTGTTCGCCCGCCGGGGATCCTGTCTGATCTTTGGGCTCCCGGGAAATCCGGTCTCCTCGCTGACGGTCTTCGAACGATTCGTGCGGCCGGCCCTGCTCAAGATGATCGGATCAACAAACCCTCTCCCAACGTTCCGGAAGGCGATTGCCGCGGAACCGCTCCGGGGGACGGACGGCAGGGAAGATTACCTGCGCGGGATTGTCGAGTGGCAAGAGGGGCGGTGGATTGCTCGATCGGCAGGACGGCAGGGATCTGCCTCGCTGAAACCGCTGGCGAGGGCGAACGCCCTGCTGATCATCCCGGCGGGCCGGGAGACGGTTCCAAGCGGGGACGAGATCGAATTTACCGCACTGGGGGAGGGGCGATGAAGATTCAACTCCGTTTTTTCTCGATCCTGCACGATTTATTGAATACCGGTGAGCAGGAACTTCAGTTGGGAAGCCCCCTGCCTGTCCGTGAGATCTTTCTAAACCTTTTTGAGGATCGCTCGATGGGTCTCCGGCTGCTCCCCTCGGTTCGCTTTGCCATCAATTCCGAATATGTGACCGCCGAAACGATGGTGAGGGATAAGGACGAGCTCGCCTTCATCCCGCCGGTGAGTGGAGGTT
>CAYYFU010000187.1:0-3655 GCA_964471095.1 uncultured Pseudomonadota bacterium | reverse complement strand
GCAGATTTTCGGCAAAATTGAGCCGCGCCCCCTCGAACCACTTTGTGCCGGGCATCTTCGGCTCCCCCATCACCCTCGCGTAGGGGGCGGAGGTCTCGATCCCGGCGAATTTCCAGACCGATTCCAAGAAATCAGGAATCTGAGTGACCGACCAGTGGTGGAGTTGTTCATAATTCTCGAAGGCAAGTTTTTTTTCTTTTTTAAGGAAATTCAGGAAGCGGGTCAGATTGGAATTCTTGACTCGCTCGGGAGAAGGTGTCCAGATCGGTGCGGTCATGCAATCGCAACTTAAGAGAGACCATGACTTCATGTCAATCGCCCTCGACCTCGCCCGGCTGGCGGTCGGGCGGACATCGCCGAATCCGGCGGTCGGGGCGGTCATTGCGTATCGGGGTAAAATTCTCGCGACCGGTTTCCACAAGGGACCGGGTTGCCCCCATGCCGAGGTGGAGGCGCTCCGCAAGCTCTCCTCCCCCGATGCCCCCGGTAAAAAATGGGTCAGTCGGGCGACCCTCTATGTCAATTTGGAGCCGTGTTGTCATTATGGCAGGACTCCCCCCTGTACCACGGCGATCCTTCGGTCCGGGATTCGCAATGTGGTGATCGGGATGAAGGACCCCGATCCACTCGTCTCCGGCAAGGGGATCCGGATTTTAAGACGGGCCGGGGTCAGGGTTGAAACCGGTGTTCTGGAAGACGAATGCCGGGAGTTGAATCAGGCCTACTCGGTGCATCGGACCTTCGGCCGTCCTTATGTGATCCTCAAGATGGCGATGACGTTGGAGGGATATGTCGGCTGGAAGGCCTGCCCTGCCGTCAGGGAGGCCAGGGGGCGAGGAAGACTGAGCTCAGCCCTCCAAGTGACCGGTCGAGCGGCGCAGCATTATGCGCATACCGTTCGTGACCAGGTCGATGCGATCCTGGTCGGTGTTGGAACAATTTTGGCCGACAACCCAAGACTGACCACCCGGCTCCCTCATCGTCAAGGGAGGGATCCCCTTCGGGTCATATTGGACCCCTCCGGCAAGACCCCGCCTGATTCAAGGGTCATGAATCTCCGCTCGACAGCGAAGACCATGATTGTCTCTTCCCCGGCTGACTCCGATGGAAAGATCAAGCTGAAACCGTTGTTAAGGCGTCTGGCCGGTCAGGGGGTTGTGACCCTTTTGGTTGAAGGAGGGGCACAGGTCTGGAGCTCATTTTTACGCCAGAAACTGGTCGATCAATGCCTCCTCTTTGTGGGAGGGAGGAGAAACAAGATCTCACCCACCCAGGCGATTAAGGCCCCGTCCCTCCTGCAACTTCCGGTACAGAAAATTGAGGGGATGAGGCTGGGGGAGGATCTCCTGGTCTCTCTCCAAATTCGGGGTCTCTACCCCCCAATATAACCCTTTTGGATTAACTGTGGATAAGATAAAATAATAAAAAGTAAGTAAAATCAACTAGTTAATAATAATACCTAGATCGTCTCTCTGGCATCCAGATTGCTACTTATAGGGGATGATGGCGACTCGGATTGCCCTATTTTTGGCCTCCCTCTATCTCTTCCATCCAATCTTTGGTTGTGGCGGGGGAGGTTCTGTTTCAGATCAACTCCAGGGGGAGTGGGCGGCGGAAACCCCGAATGAAGTCGGGGAAACCCTGCTCCTCGATTTTGATGCCTCCTCCGGGGAACGGCTCTTGGTGGTGCAGGCGATTCGGGCCGACGGTACCGCAACGGATCTGGATCAGGGGAGTTATCAACCGGACAAACAGACCCTTCATGTCAGCCTGACCCAGTTGGGAAATTTTGACTTCCCCTTTACCGTGGAAACCGAACCTTTCCAGAAACTGACTTTAGGGGAAGATATCTATTATAAGATCGATCCGAACGGGGTAACACTGGCGGGTCAGATCCGGATTGCCCAGCTTTCTGCGGATGAGACAGTCGCTGTTTCCTCCTATATCCCCCGACATGTCCCGGGTGAAATTCTGGTTCGTGATGATGAGGTCGCATCGGTGCAAGGCTTGAGCCTGCAATCCTCCCCAACCGGCAACTGGAAAAAGGTCAAGGTGGCTCCGCCACAACCGGCGACGCTTCAAAGCAAGCCAAAGGGATTAGCCAAGGCGGCTACACTCCGCCGCACGAACCTGATACGGCAGTTGGAGGCGGACCAAAAGGCGGTCCAGGAACTCAAGCGTCAGGGGAAAGAGGCAACTTACAACGGTCTCGTCCGAACCCAGTCCCTTCCCAACGATTCATTGATCGACAGTCAGTGGGGTCTGTATCTGACCAACATGCTCTCCGTCTTTGAGGAGGAGGCGTCCCTTTATGGAACCCCGAACACCTCTTACGTAGCGGTCATCGATACCGGGATCCGGTACGAACATCCCGACCTGACCAACATGATCCTGCGCCGCCCCTCCGACGGCTCGGTCTGGGGATACGATTTTGTCTCCGGAACCGGGGCTGATCCGGACACCGGCGAGGCGGTCGATTGGGACATGGATGGCACCACCCAGGATGGGTGGGATCGCGACCCGCTGGATCCCTGTGATAAGCGTAATCTTGGCGTGAGAAACTCGATCTGCAGTTGGCATGGGACCCATATTGCCGGGATTATCGCGGCGGCCCAGAACAACAGCCTGGGAATCGCCGGCCTCAACCGGAACGTCAAAATTATCCCGATTCGCGCAGTTGGGTATAAAGGGAACGGGTTCATCAATCCGGACATGGCTGAGGCGATCAAGTGGGCCTGCAAAGAACCGAATCAGGTGGATTGCACCGATAGCAATAGCGACGGCGTTTACGAATCGTGTGATTATACGGAATATACCACGCTGACCAATGATCAGGAGCGGCCGTTGGCGGATGTCTTGAATTTGAGCCTCGGGGAGGCGGACCAGTTTGAAATATTCCGTCCGATGATGGAGGCGATCTACGCCTGCGTGAATAAAGGGGTGCTCGTTGTCGCGGCGGCCGGGAATTACGCCACGCCCCAGGGGTACTGTTTTGATGCGGTGACCGGGCAATTTGTGCCGGACCCCGCTTGTCGTTTTTATCCCGCGGGTGATCCGGAGGGGAGCGTCGTTTCGGTCGGTGCCGTGACCGGGGGTGGCGCAGTCGCCGCCTCCTACAGCAACCCGAGTGATCGGCAGACCCTCTGCGCCCCCGGAGGTGCTGGTGATCAGGGAGTGGTCAGCACGGTGCTCCCGGCGGCCGGGGATGCCGGCTACTGGGGATTGACCGGAACCTCGCAGTCCGCTGCCTGGGTTAGTGGTTTAGCGAGCCTCATTCGGAGTTACGATGGGGTCGATAATGCCTTGAGCAATGAGGGAGAAATCTCCGTTGTTGATATGGCGACGTTGATGGCCTCAACGGCGATCTATCTTGGGGACACCCCACCGGGAGATCCGCTCTGTGGTTATGGGTTGATGAACCCGCGTGCCGCGCTGCTCTCGCTTCGAGGGGTGACCCCGAGTGGTGGACCGGTTCTCCGAACCTCCGTCCACAGTGCGCTCGATTTTGGACGGTACGGCAAGAATTCCACAATTATTCTCTACAATGCCGGAGGAGGGGCCCTACAACTCGCCAGCTATGCGCCGACCACGGATGATGGCGGTAACTGGCTGAAGGTGGAGCCGCGCCAGATCGACGAACCGTACGCCCCTTATG
>CAYYFU010000186.1:1588-3665 GCA_964471095.1 uncultured Pseudomonadota bacterium | reverse complement strand
CTTTTGGAGATAGACATTCGCCAGGGAATTCAAGAGCTCCGGATGAATCGAATCTTCCTCGCTGCTCTCATGGAGCCCCTGTTGGTACAATTTCGTCGCCTCCTCAAATCGCCCCTCCCGGGTCAGGACCCACCCCTTCAGTTTACGATCCGACAGGGAGAGATCCCGATCCGGGGGAAAATAGCTCAAGGCCTCGTCCGGCCTCCCGGAGAGGACCAGGAGCGGGATCAGCCTTTTTTTGACCTCGTTCTCGAGAGACGATCGGGGGGCCAGATGGGGGAGAAGATCCCGATACGTTTGAATCGCCTTTTGTGTCTGAAAGGAGGCCTCATAGTTTTCGCCCAATTTGCAAAGATACTTTTGAATATCTTTCTTTTCTCCGCTTTCCAGGGCGTGGCAGGCGAGCTCCTCCAGCGAGGCGCCGCTCTTTTCCAGGGAGTGAAGGATCTTCCCGCCCCTCTCCTGACGGAGCGGCAACGGTTGTTCCTGTTTCAAGAGTTGGCCGAGCGCCTCATTGGCAATCTGGTAAAAAATCTCCGGATCTTCATAATGAGAGGTGCGGATCACCCACCCTTGAGTGACGAGGTGGGGAACGAGACGGACCATCAGCTCCATTTCCACAGGCACCGTTTCGGAAAGTTCCTGAAGGGTGACCGGTCGGTTCCAGAGCGACAGGGTTTGCAGAATCGAGCGCCCCTCCTGGTTGAGGGCGGACAAGGAATGATGATAAAGTTCCTGAATGGAGGCCGGCAGTTTCCCTCCCCTTTTCTCTTCCAGATAATAACGGATTCCCTCGATCGCCAGGAGCGGGATACCGGAGGAGAATTTTTCCAGCCATTCGACGGAACCCTCCGGCAGCGGGGCTCCGCAGAGCGATTCCTCCAAGAGGATCTGAAGTTCCTTGGGGGCCAACGGGGAGAGGGGAAGAACCGTCGCTTTCTGAAAGAGGGAGACAAGCGGGCCTTGCAGGGGAGGGGGACCCTGCCACCCGATAAAAAGTGAAAAGGCCATCGGATATTCGGCCAGTCGCGCCACCCACTCCGCAAAGTAGGGGTCAGCCTCCTGAAGATCATCCACGAAAAAAATGACCGGGGCCTTGACCTCCAGCGCCTTGAAGGAGGAGTGAAAAAATTCATCCGGAGTTCGAGTCGGAGGCAGGCCCAACTGGGTGCCGAGTTGTTTCAACCCGTCTTGATGAAGCAGGTTTTCAATCCAGAGACAGGGAAGTTCCTTGACCTCCGCCATGAATTTAATTTCGCGGAGCAGACGGCTTTTCCCGATCCCTCTTTCCCCCAGCAAGAGAGTGGTTTTCCCCAACACCGATTCGAGGGCATTCTTGGCCAGGGAAATCTCGCGTTCGCGGGCCACCAGTCTCGTCTCCGCGGCCAGGGTCGGAGCCGGTCTTCCTTCGAGCGTAATCTGGGAGATATCCTGGTGGAGTTGAATCCAGTGAAGGGCGGAGGCGGCCTGGGAAATCCGCTCCGCCGGATTTTTTTTCAGGAGGAATTCAACCAGTTGTCGGAGATAGCCGGGGATCTGAAGTTGTTCCTCTTCCGTCCAGACCAGTGATTGGTGGAGATGCCAGTCGATAATCGCCGCCGGGTCCTCCTCTTTAAAGGGGAATCGCCGGGTCAGGGCCCGGAACAGAATGATTCCAAAGGAGTAAAGATCGGCCCGATGGTCGGTGCTTCGGGAATGGAGCAGGATTTCCGGGGCCGCATACCGGAGGGAGCCGGGAAATTTGTTGAGGGGAATATTCTCCAGGTGGGCCAGCCCAAAATCGAGAAGCGTAATTTTCTGATTCGGACCGACCAGAATATTGGAACATTTGATGTCGAAATGAATCACCGAGTGAAGATGGAGATAGTCCAAAACGGAAAGGACCTGGGTGGTCAGTTGGACAATCTGTTCGAGGGTGGCGTGGTGGGTCGCCGCAAAGAAATCGGTTCCCTCGGCGTAATCGGAAATCAGCAGATAATTGTCGAGCTCTTCCGAAAAGGCGAAATCAAAGGCGGAGGAGAGAAACGGATGCTTCAACTGGGTGAGAAAGAGAAATTCGCTTTTAAAGGAGGCGACC
>CAYYFU010000186.1:0-1578 GCA_964471095.1 uncultured Pseudomonadota bacterium | reverse complement strand
GACCTTGATCGCATACCGCTTCCGGGCCTGATCCAGGGCCGCATAGACATCCCCATAGACGCCGCTTCCGAGCAGGCGCTCCAGATGATAAACCTTCCCGGCGATCTTGAGACTTTTCCCGGTTGCCTCACCCACCCCCCTATTTTACCTAAAATCCGGCAAAAGGATACATAATTATCAATATGATAAAAATTTAATATAGTAATTATAACTATTTATTTTAAAAGTAGAAAATAATAATAAATAGGTTGATGAGATGGACGGCTGGTGGGTATAATAAGCGGAAAGGGGAGGGTCCTTTCAGGTGGCGACTGCGATCAAGTCCGATGTGATGGAACAGGTCGTGACCGAGATGGTCAAGGAGGGGTTGATCACCGCCGATCAACTGGCCGTGGCGCGGGTCCGTCACCAAGACCTGGGGGAAGACCTCGGTCATATTCTGATTAAAAAAGGTTTTGTCACGGAGCCGCAGATCCTGGGGTTTTTGGGCAAGCATCTGGCGATCCCTTTTGTCTCTCTGCAGAAATATCAGATCGACACGACACTGGCCAAAGACCTGCCGGTGCATCTCGCCCGTCGTCATCATGTGGTTCCGCTGCGCCGCGATAACCAGGAGGTTGTCGTGGCGATGTCCGATCCTCTGGATCTCTTTGCGATTGAGGATATCCGCCAATCCCTGAACGCCGATATCCGGCCGGTTTTGGCCTCCGCTCACGAAATCGAGGAGACAATTGATCGGCTTTATGAATCAAGAAAGGTTGTCGATGTTTCGCTCGATTCCATCGAGAATATCCGGTCGGATGAAGGCTCCTTCACGCCGGAATCCGCCAAACGGCTGGAGGAGGTCAGTGCCGGTCCCAAGGTCATTCAGGGCGTGAATGAAATGATTGCCCGGGCCTATCAGGAAGGGGCCTCGGATATTCATATCGAGCCGTATCTGAGTGAGGTCAAGCTTCGTTACCGAATTGACGGGCTTCTGGAGGAACGGTCGGGGTTCGGCAAGGAGATGCATCTTCCGCTGGTGTCTCGCGTCAAGATTCTTTCCGGGCTTGATATTGCGGAACGTCGCATCCCTCAGGACGGCCGGGTCCGTTTGAAAATAGGGGGGCGCCCCGTGGATCTGCGGGTCTCCACCTATCCGACCCTGCATGGGGAAAAGATTGTGCTCCGTCTGCTCTCGACCGGTCATCCGATCAGTATTGAAAACCTCGGCTTTAACGAAAGGGAGCGAAAATTGTTCTCGGAACTGATCGGAAAGTCTCATGGGATGTTTTTGGTGACCGGACCGACCGGCTCCGGAAAAACGACGACCTTGTACGCCGCGCTCGAACGGCTCAATTCTCCCGAAAAGAATATCGTTTCCATTGAGGATCCGGTGGAACGGGAACTGACCGGCGTCTCTCAGGCCCAGGTGAGTCAAAAGGCCGGCATTACCTTTGCGTCGGCGCTTCGCGCCATTCTTCGTCAGGATCCCGATGTGATCATGCTGGGGGAGGTCCGGGATCGTGAGACCGCGGAGATTGCGGTGCGCTCCTCCATCACCGGCCATATGGTCCTCTCCACCCTGCATACCAACAC
>CAYYFU010000185.1:0-3689 GCA_964471095.1 uncultured Pseudomonadota bacterium | reverse complement strand
GCCTGGCGTGGGCGAGCTTGTTTACCGTGGGATCCAGAGCCGCGATTTCCCTGTGGTGCAAGGCTGCGTGCTGATGATCGCCGCCACCTATGTGCTGGCGAACACACTCGCGGACATCGCTTACACTTATGCCAACCCGAGGATCGAGCTAAAATGAGGCAAGCAAAATGCTCACAGGGATGAAGCGCACCTGGCAGCTTTATGCAGGCGGAGCCCTCGTTTCCGTTGTGGCGATGGCTGGATTTTTTGCCCCCTGGATCGCCCCTTATTCCCCGACCGCCTACGATCTCGACTCGATCCTCCTGCCCCCTTCCTCCACCCATCTGTTTGGCACCGATGAAGAGGGGAGGGATCTCTGCTCCCGGATGATTTTTGGGACGCGGGTCTCCCTTTCGGTCGGTTTTATCGCGGTCTTCCTTTATGTCGCGATCGGCATCCTGTTGGGGGCGTTGGCCGGTTACTATGGGGGTTGGATCGATCATCTGATTTCCCGTGCCATCGAGATCATGCTCTGCTTCCCCACCTTTTTTCTGATCCTGGCGGTGTTGGCCTTTCTCGGCCCCTCACTCACGAACATCATGGTGGTGATCGGACTGACGAGTTGGCCCGGAATTGCCCGGTTGGTGCGGGGAGAGTTTTTGCGTCTCCGCTCCCAGGAATTTGTCCTGGCGGCCCGTGCCACCGGCGCCGGTCCGTTCCGGATCATCTTTCGCCATATCCTTCCCAATAGTTTGGCGCCGGTGCTGGTTTCGGCAACCTTTGGAATCGCCTCGGCGATCCTGGTCGAGTCGGGCCTCTCTTTCCTGGGATTTGGCGTTCAGCCGCCGACCCCCTCCTGGGGCGAATCACTCTCTCAATCCCGGGATTTTATGGATATCGCCTGGTGGTTGGCCCTGTTTCCCGGGTTGGCGATTTTTCTGACGATCACGACTTATAATTTGGTGGGGGAAGGGCTTCGTGATGCGATCGATCCGAAGATGAAGGTGTGAGCCGACATAAAAAATTAGACATTCGTTCGATTGTTTTAGTAAGTTGGATGTGCCTAGCACTGATTTTGTTGCTTAATTTTGGAGGCTCATATGATCAACTTGGAAATTACAGCCGGTGAGTCACCACAGATCATCACGATAGATAAATCCAACTCGTCGTTCGTCTATTCTTCTCAACATGTGAATTTATTGTGGAATCGAGCGAATATTCTTTATGGGTCATGCGCGCCTTACTTGTGATTAATTTAAAGTGAGATGACTCAATCCCTCTCAAAACCCAACCACACCGGTCAACTTCTTCTCTACCGAACCGAAGATGGCCTGACCAAACTCGAAGTGCAATTGGTAGATGAGACCGTCTGGCTGACGCAGTTGGCAATGGCTGAACTCTTTCAAACAACCAAGCAAAACATCAGCCTCCATCTAAAAAACATATTTGAAAACAACGAGTTAAATGAAGGTCGAGTCGTCAAGGAATGCTTGACAACTGCCGTTGATGGGAAAAATTACCAGACAAAATTCTACAATCTCGAAGTCATCATCGCAGTAGGTTACCGGGTACATTCCAAAAGAGGCACACAATTTCGCCGTTGGGCAACCGAACGCCTGAACGAATACCTCGTCAAAGGTTTCACGATGGACGACGAGCGCCTCAAGCAGGTTTCCAACATCGGTTCGGATTACTTTGACGAGATGTTGGAACGGATCCGGGATATCCGGTCCAGCGAGAAGCGCTTTTACCAAAAAATTCGCGACATCTACAAGCTGGCGGCCGATTATGATCCCAAAGCCGAAGAGACGCTGGAATTTTTCCAGATCGTCCAAAACAAGCTCCACTTCGCCATTTCCGGAAAGACGGCGGCGGAGCTTATTGCTGAAAGGGCCGACGCCTCCAAATCAAACATGGGGCTTACCAGTTGGCACGGCGCCAAGGTGCGCAAGACCGACGTGACCGTTGCCAAGAATTATTTGAATGAGGACGAGATCTCCCAACTCAATCGCATCGTGACCATGTACCTCGATTATGCCGAGGATCAGGCCAGCCGTCGCAAACAGATTTTCATGAAAGACTGGCGTGAAAAGCTCGATACCTTTCTCAAGTTTAACGAGCGCGATATTCTCACCAACGCCGGAAAAGTAACCAAGGCTGTTGCCGACCAATTGGCTCTCGATCAATATGAAATCTATCATCAAAACCGTTTGGTCCAAGAAGCTGATCAAGAAGCACTTGATGACGATAGGGTTTTAAAATCCATTGAAGCGAAGATTAGCAAAAAACGAAAAGAGAAGTAGATCATATTGAAATTGAGTCGTTTGGGAAGGAATTCATGGCAAGATGAACGGACCGCTTTTAGAGATCACCGATCTGAAGACCCACTTCTTCACCTCCGCCGGAATCGTCAGGGCGGTGGAGGGGGTCGGTTTTTCGATTTCCAAGGGAGGAAAACTCGGGATTGTCGGTGAGTCCGGTTCCGGGAAATCGGTCACGGCCCTTTCTATTTTGAGGCTGGTCTCCCCGCCGGGACGCATTGTCTCCGGCTCTGTCCGTTTTGAGGGGGAGGATCTCTTGACCCTTTCCGAGGCGGAGATGAGAAAGATCCGGGGGGGAAAGATTGCGATGGTCTTTCAGGAGCCCTCCACCTCTTTGAACCCGGTGATGACGATCGGCGCCCAGATTGAAGAGGCGATCTTTTTTCATCAACGGGGTTTGGGTGAAAAAGAGCGGAAGGAGGGGGTCCTCGACTCCCTCACCAAAGTTCGTATCTCGGATCCCCATCGTGTCGCCCAGAGTTATCCTCATGAACTCTCCGGCGGGATGAAGCAACGGACGATGATCGCGATGGCCCTTTCTTCCAGGCCTGCCCTGCTCATTGCGGATGAACCGACCACGGCCCTGGATGTGACCGTCCAGGCCCAGGTGCTCGATTTGCTCCTGCAACTCCAGGAAGAGTTGCAGATGGCGCTTATCTTGATCAGCCATGACATGGGGATTATTGCCGAGGTCGCCGAGAAAATTCTGGTCATGCAGCAAGGGCGGGTCGTGGAGTCGGGTGACGTTCAACAGATTTTTGCGTCACCTCAGCATTCGTACACCCAGAAGCTTTTGGGGGTTTATGAAAAATTTGCTTGAGGCGAAAGGTTTGGCAAAATCGTTTCCCGTACGCGGCCGGCTTTTTTCGCGACATCGGGTTCGGGTGCGCGCGGTCAGGGGTGTTTCCTTTGTCGTGGGTGAGGGAGAAACGCTCGGTCTGGTGGGCGAATCCGGTTGCGGGAAGACCACCTTGGGTCGGATGCTGGTTCGCCTGATTGAGCCGGAGGCAGGTCAGCTGTTGTTCCGCAATGCAGACATCAGCCGCCTCCAGGGGAAGTATCTTGAGCCGATCCGACGGAAAATCCAGTTGATCTTTCAAGATCCGTACGCCTCCTTGAACCCTCGGATGTCGGTGGGAGAAATCATGATGGAGCCGTTGGTGGTCCATCGGCTGATTTCCCGCAAGCAAAAGGAGGAACGGGCATCAGAACTTCTTCAGGGAGTCGGTCTTTCCCCGGAAGACCGGTTTCGTTTCCCCCACGAATTTTCCGGAGGTCAACGGCAGCGGGTCGGTATCGCTCGTGCCCTGGCGCTCCGGCCGGAACTGATTATTGCCGACGAACCGGTCTCTTCCCTCGATGTCTCCATTGCCGCGCAAATTCTGGAGC
>CAYYFU010000184.1:0-3701 GCA_964471095.1 uncultured Pseudomonadota bacterium | reverse complement strand
GGGAACCCCCTGGATCATCGCAGTGACCTTTTTTCCGTCGGTATTATCCTCTATGAGCTTTTGACCGGGGAGCGGCTTTTCGGCGGGGCCGATGAGATGGTGATCCTCGATCGGATTCGGCGGGCGGAGATCCGCTTTTCCCCGGAGGCCGAAAAAAAAATCACCCCTTGCCTGAAGGGGATTCTGCTGAAGGCACTCGCCAAGCGACCGGAGAACCGGTTTGCGAATGCCGAGGAGTTTCGCAAGGGACTGGCTCTCTCCGAACATCCGTTAAAAACCGGTCCACAGACGCTCTGTGACTATCTGAAGAGACTGGAGATCAAGAAAAACCGGGACGATTTTCCCATCACCCGAGAGGTGAACAAGAAGACAAAAAAATCCCGTTTTCGCCTGGGTCTTTCCCTGGCCGGTGGAGGTCTGGTGGTGGGTCTCCTCTTTCTCCTTTGGCCCAGCGCCGGTAAGGTCACCTCCGGTTCCCTCACGGTTCAGGTGATCCCCTGGGGATTTGTGAAGGTGGATGAAGAAAAATTGGCGGAGGCGCCTTACCGAAACGGCGCCCTCCCGGCGGGAAACCATCGCCTGGGCTTTTATTTTGAGCCGGAGAAACGTTGGCTTTACCAAGTCGTTGAAATTTCGGCCAAGCAAACGCTTGCCTGTATTGCCGATTTCCGGGAGGATCAGGTCCGATGCGAAACCCCGTAAAGATCCTCGCCGGTCTGTGGCTCCTCTTCCTCCCATCCCTCCATGCGGCCGAGTTTCCGCCGGTCCGGGAAATTCTGCTTCCGAACGGAATGAAGTTTCTCTTGGTCCGGCGGGGGAAGGCGCCGATCTTTACCGCCACCATCCGTTTCAAGGTGGGGGGGATGGATGAGGAGCCCGGCAAGACGGGACTCGCCCATTTTATGGAGCATATGGCGTTCAAAGGAACGACTCAGCTCGACGGGACGACAATGATCCGGAAGGTTGAGGAAGAAGGGGGGGTTGATTATAACGCCTCGACCTCAAAGGATCTGACGACCTATCATGTCAGTTTCCCTTCGGATCGCCTCTCGTGGTGGGCCGCGCTTGAGTCGGAACGGATCTTCTCCCCTGTTTTTCGGGAGTTCGATCAGGAAAAATCGGTGGTGTTGGAGGAACGACGCCTCCGGATTGAAAATGATCCGGACGGGAAATTGTTCGAGGCATTGCTCGGGTCGGTGTTCCAAGGGACCCCTTATGGATGGCCGACGATCGGTACCGCGGAAGATCTGAAGAAACTTTCCGAACAAGATTTGAAAAATTTTTGGAGAAAACATTATCATCCGGAGAATGCGGTCGGGGCGCTGGTCGGGCAGTTTGATCTCCGGGAGGCGGAACAGATTTTGAAAAAAACATTCGGGAAAATCCCCCGGGGGAAACCGGCCGCACCGGTCTCTTTTGCCAAAGGACCGTTGGGAAGGGAGCTTCGCGTTGCGATCAAGGAAAAGGCACGTCCCCGTCTGCTGGTCGGTTATCTCAAGCCGGAGGTCCCCCGGTGGGAGGATTATGTCTTTGATCTCATCACAGTGATTCTGGGAGATGGCAAGACCTCGCGGCTCTACCGGTCGCTGGTTCAGGAGAAAAAACTGGCGACCGCGGTGGACACTCACAACGGGATCCCGGGAGGGCGTTCTCCGAATCTCTTCCTGGTGACGATCCATCCCAAGGAGGGGAAGACGGAAGAGACGTTGAGGGCTACCCGGGAGGTAATCGCCCAGTTTTCAAAGGAGGGGCCTACTGCGTTGGAGGTTCAGGGGGCGATCAACCGGATCTTGGCCGATCTGCTCTGGGAGATGAAGACCAATGAAGGGCTAGCCTCTCAACTGTCTTATTTTGAGCAAATCGCCGGTGGTTGGCGCTATCTGGCCGATTATCCGGAAAAAATCAGCGCGATCACGGCCGAGGATATCCGCAAGGTCGCCCAAGACTATCTGAGGCCGGAACAGCAGGCGATCGGGAGTCTGGAACCATGAAAATTTTACTGATGATTTTTCTCCTTGGGGCGGTCCCGGTTGGAGCCACTCCGCGTTACCATCCGCCGTCACCGACGATCACAACCTTTCCCTCCGGCATGAAGATTTTCGTCCTGGAGGATCCTGAGTTTCCGGTCGTGGAGTTGACCCTTTATCTGACGGGGGGTTCGGTTTTCGATCCCCCGGGGAAAGAAGGACGGGCCTCGCTGGCCTTAACCTCTCTCCGTTATGGGGGCACGACGTCCCGAAGCGCCGAGAAAATTGAAGAGGAACTGGACCAGATGGGGGCAACACTGCAGGTCCAGATGGGAGAAGAATTCGGCACGCTGACCTTGAGGCTTTTGAAAAAGGATTTGAATCAGGGACTGGAGATCCTGTTTGATCTCTTGCAACATCCGGTATTTCAGCCGGAGAAGCTGAAAATTTTACAGGAACAATTTCGGGAAAATCTGCTGCGGGAAAGGGAAGAGCCGGTCTGGTTAGCATTTCGGGAGTTTTCGAAAAAGGTTTATTCCAAAAGCCCCTGGGGGCGAACCCCCACCCCCCAGTCGGTCTCCCGCCTGCGACGGGAAGAGTTGATTGAGTATTATCAAAAAGAGATCGGTCCGGACCGGTTGCTCGGCGCCGTCAGCGGAGATTTTTCAACCCTCGAGATCATGCGGGAACTCAAAATCCGGTCCGCCAACTGGAAACCGACCGGTCAACCGTCCCCGGTCTACCCGGATCTGAATTCCCGCTGGGAACCGGGACGGTGGTGGATTGAAAAAAAAGGGCTGACCCAATCGACCCTGGTTGTCGGGCACCTAGGGAGCCGACGCGAGAACCCCGACAAATATCCACTGCTCCTTTTGAACTATATCCTGGGCGGGAGTGGTGCGCTGACCTCGAGGCTTGGGGAAAGAGTTCGGGTGGAAGGGGGGCAGGCCTATTCCGTTGCCTCCTCGTTCGGCTTTTCGCGGGTGGAGGGTCTGTTCTGGGCGTTTGCCCAGACCGAGACCTCCCAGACCTCCGAAGTGTTAGAGCTGTTGCTCAAGACGTTGGGTGAAATGGCCGAGAAGCCGACACTTTCGGAAGAGGAACTCCGGAGGGCCAAACAGGCGATCTTGCGGTCGCTCTTTTTTGACTATGAAACGCCGCAGGCGATCCTGCGAGATCTGGTCAAATTCTCCCTCTGGGGGTATCCGGAAAACTATTTGGAAATTTTTCAGGAGCGAATCGATTCCCTGACGCGGGAAGAGGTGGAACGAGTTGCTTCTTACCTCCGGCCGAAGGATCTTAAAATCCTCGTGGTCGGAAGCCCGGACGTGAAAAAAGAGCTCCCCTCGATCGGCAAATTTAAAAGGACCCAACCGTGAAGGAGAGGATCCGAAAAATGATTCAGCAGGGGGTGGACCCAACGGTCTCTTTTGAGGTGGAGAGACCGAACCTCAAAATCCATGGGGATTTTTCGACCAACGTGGCGATGGTCTTGGCAAAATCCTTGAAAAAGAAACCTCGAGAGATCGCCCTGGATCTGGTCGGGAAGCTTCAAGCGGTGCCGAATTTTTTTGAAAGGGTGGAGGTGGCCGGGGCCGGTTTTGTCAATATGACGCTGCAACAGAAGGTTTGGCAGGAGTCGCTCCGCGAGATCGATCGGGAGGATTTCGGAACCTCGAAGCAGGGGGCCGGAAAGAAGGTTTTCGCGCGTGGTTGCCGCGATGAGCGTGAATG
>CAYYFU010000183.1:0-3729 GCA_964471095.1 uncultured Pseudomonadota bacterium | reverse complement strand
GCAATCTTTCCCGCCACCAACGGGGGGAAAAAACCGGCCCCCGGACGCTGGACCGCCCGTGCCGCCGCCACCATATCGGAAACGACCGCCGAGGCGGTCGGCATCATTCCGGCCCCCCGGCCATAAAACATCGACTCCCCCACCGCGTCCCCTTTGAGATAAATGGCATTAAACACCGAAGAGACATCGGAGAGCGGGTGGGATTTGAGAACCAAGGTCGGATGCACACGAGCCTCAATCTTCTCCCCGCGCTGTTTGGCGATCGCCAAGAGCTTCACGACAAACCCAAGCCGGCCGGCCGCCTCGATATCAAACGGCGTAATCCGCTCGATCCCTTCGACAAAAATATCCGCCAGCGAGGGCCGAATCCCGTAACAAAGCCAGGTCAACAAGGCCAGTTTTTGGGCCGCATCCCGACCATCAATATCCATCCGGGGGTCCTGCTCCGCATACCCCTGCCCCTGAGCCTGTCGCAGGGCTTCCTCAAAATCGATTTTCTTCTCCGTCATCTCGGAGAGAATGAAGTTCGATGTCCCATTGATAATCCCGTAAATCTCCTGGATCCGGTTTCCGACAAAACCTTCCCGGATCGCCTTCAAGATCGGGATCCCCCCGGCGACCGACGCCTCAAATCCGACCGTCACCCCCTTTTCCCGCGCCAGCCGAAAGATCTCCTCACCCCGTTCCGCCAGGAGCGCCTTGTTGGCCGTCACCACCTGCTTTCCCTTTTCCAGCGCCTGCAATAGATAACGTCCGGCCGGTGAAACGCCGCCGATCAGTTCGACAACCACCTGGATTTCAGGGTCCCCGAGGATCTCCATGACATCCGTCGTCAAAAGCGCGTTCGGGACCTCGACCGCCCGCTTCTTCTTCAAATCCCTGACCAGGATCTTGCGGATCTGGAACTGATAACCTGTCCTCTCCTCAATGAGCGAGGAACGCTCGGCCAGCAGTCTCCAGACCCCGGAACCAACCGTCCCCAGACCGAGCAAGCCAACGTTAATGACTTTCATTTCTCTCCCCCATAACTCCCCCGCCTATTTTTACCACGATGAGAACTCCCCCCTCTTAATGTAAGAGGGGGGCCGGGGGGGCGTTATCCAAGAACTTTCTTTATACCACTGACTGCTTGACGGATCCTCTTCTCATTCTCCACCAGGGCAAACCGGACATACCCCTCTCCCAATTCACCAAAGCCGAGTCCCGGTGAAACCGCCACCTTCCCCTTCTTCAGCAACCGCTTGGAGAACTCAACCGATCCGAGGGGGCGTGATGCCTCCGGGAGTTTTGCCCAGACAAACATCGTCGCCTTCGGTTTTTCCACCCTCCAGCCGATCCGGTTCAGCCCCTCGCAGAGAACATCCCTCCTCCGTTGATAGGTTTCAACGATTTCTTTTACGCAGGCCTGGGGGCCGTCCAGGGCGACCGTTGCGGCAATCTGGATCGGCGCAAACATCCCATAATCAAAATAGCTCTTGAGACGGGTCAGGGCAAAGACCATGGCCGGATTCCCGACCACAAAACCGACCCGCCACCCGGGCATGCTGTACCCTTTAGAGAGGGTATAGAGCTCAACCGCCACCTCCCTGGCCCCCTTTACCTGCAGGATGGAGGGGGCCTGATAGCCGTCAAACACCAGATCGGCATAGGCGAGATCATGGATCACCCAGATCCGTTCGGACCGGGCAAAGGCGACAATTTTTTCAAAAAAATCAAGTTCCACCACTTGCGTTGTCGGGTTGGAGGGGAAAGAGAGGACGAGCCCGACCGGTTTGCGCGGGGAATCCCGAAAACTCTTTTGAATATTTTCCAGCAAATCCCCTTCGACGGAAAAATCTTGCACCGCACAATCGGCAATGACCGGCGCGAAACGGTGGATCGGATAGGTCGGATTCGGGACCAGCACGACATCACCCGGCCGGGTCAAGGCAATCATCAGGTGGGCAAGCCCTTCCTTAGCCCCGATCGTCGCGATCGTCTCCGTATCGGGATCCAGCTCAATATGGTAGTGCCGCTTGTACCAATGGCTAATCGCCATCCGGAGTTTTGGGATCCCGCGGGAAACGGAATACCGGTGGTTTTTGGCCTTATCGGCCGCTTCCTTAAGTTTTTCAACGATCGGACGCGGGGTCGGCAGGTCGGGATTTCCCATCCCCAAATTGATGATATCCTCCCCCTCGCGACGCGCCTCGATCATCATCTGGGTGACGACACCCAGCACATAGGGGGGCAACCTTTTGATCCGTTCGAATTCCATTCACCCGTTTACCCTGGCCTCCGGCAGGCAGGCCATTTCCTCCGCATGATACGAACTGCGGACAAACGGTCCGGAGGCAACCTGGAAACCAAATTCCTCCGCAGTTTTCCGCCATTGCTCAAAAATCTCGGGCCGGAGATACTCCACAACCGGAAGATTTTTAAGGGTCGGCCGAAGATACTGCCCGATGGTGAGCAACTCGCAACCGGCCCTCCGCAAATCCTTCAGGGCTTGGCAAATCTCCTCCGGCTGCTCCCCCAAGCCCAGCATCAGGCCCGACTTGGTCCGAATCGTCCGGCTGGATTCCCGAACCTCTTTGAGAACCTCCAAGGAACGACGGTAAGTCGCCCGGTGCCGGACCCGCAGGGACAATCGCTCCACCGTTTCTATATTGTGGTTGAAAATGTCCGGCGCTGCCTCCACGACTTTTTGAATCGCCCGAGAATCCCCCTGAAAATCGGAGGTCAGCACTTCGATCCGGGTCTCGGGATTTTTTTGCCGGACCGATTCGATCACCTCGGCCAGATGCCCCGCGCCGCCGTCCGCCAGATCATCGCGCGCCACCATCGTGATCACCACATGACGGAGCCTCATCGACCGGATCATCCCCGCGAGGCTCGAAGGTTCCTCGGAATCCACCGAAAGGGGTGCCCCGCTCGTCACGGAACAAAAACCGCAGTGTCGGGTACAGACATCACCCAAAACCATAAAGGTAGCGGTCCCCCGCGACCAACACTCCCCGATGTTGGGACAACGGGCCTCTTCACAGACGGTATGGAGGCGGACCCCCCTCAGGCGATGCTTCATCGCCATCAGGACTTCTTGGGGTCCAATCTTTTTGACGAGCCAGGAAGGGAGGCGTTGTTGAGGTCTCCGATGCGATGGATACGATGGTAAATCTACCATCGATCGCGATGTCCGCCCCGACCACCACCACCGCCGCCACGACCATGTGACGGACCACGGGGACGATCATCCCGGGGGGCTTCCGGGCGTGCCTCATTGACGACCAGGGCCCGTCCGCCGTAATCCTTGCCATTGGTCCCGTCGATCGCCTGCTGGGCGCCCTCTTCCGTTTCCATCTCCACAAAACCGAAGCCGCGGGAGCGGCCGCTCATCTTGTCGGAAATGATCCGGGTTGATGTGACAGTGCCAAATTGGGAAAAATGGTTTTTTAGGTCATCTTCCGTCGTGCTGTAGGAAAGGTTTCCTACGTAGAGCTTTTTATTCATGGGTACTTCCTCCTTGTCTTGTTATGGGGTTCACGAAATCTCTCGGGCAGGCTCGATAGGGCTCCTCATCTTGACGGGGACGACTGTAACAAACGGAACCGGCTCGGTCAAAGGAAAAACCTCTGTCCCAGGTACCTTTGTGTTCAAATTAAGTTAATTACATAAATAATAAATTAAAACTATATATATTACATATATTTATGTTAATATATGTGTACAGATGTACACTGTTTTTGAATT
>CAYYFU010000182.1:0-3769 GCA_964471095.1 uncultured Pseudomonadota bacterium | reverse complement strand
CCAAGGATCTGAATCTCCTTTTTTGACGCCCCGGAAAGAATCTCGATCCGGATCGGAACGGCAAGGGCCACCTGGTCCTCATCGAGCAGGCTGTTTAAGGCGGAGACAAGGCCCTGGCTTTGACCGCGAAAGTAATCAATCCAGACGGAGGTATCGACGATAATCATTAATGGGAAGGGCGTCGCCGCGATTTTGGAATATCAACATCCAGCCGGATATGGCCGGACAGTTTTTTAAGCTCCTCGATCCGTTTCCTTCGGAGCACCTCGCGCAGTGAAAAGATCACGGTATCGGTTTTTGAGGTGTAACCCAAAAGCTCCTGGGCCTCCCGCATCAGGTCCGACGGGACATTGAGCGTCGTCCGCATACTTTTTACTATATATTGTATGATTTAGTATGTCAATAAAGAAGTGTAAACGGCATACGATTTTCCCAGCAACCTTTTTCGGGGGTTGACGATAATGAAGCCAGAAGATGGTGTTGCGGTAAAATTGGGAGGAAATCACTATGGCGAAAGACCTTTGCAAGAAGCTGGAGTTGGCCGTTGCGGGAGGCGATTTTCAAATCAAGACTTTCTGGACGATGTCGACCCTGGCTAAAGTTGACGCAACAGGCCTGGTAAGGATTGACGGGAAAAGGCTCGGTTTTGAGTTGATCTCACCTCCAGGGGAGGACCGCGCAGACAATCATCCTTTTGATCATGATTATTTCGTCTTTTATGTGGGGCGAAATTCCTGTGAGATGGAAACAAAACCACAACAGGACTCAGCACCGGCTCCCTTGGATGCTGGAACCATACAGAGGGCCAGAGAGAAGCTTTTGGCTTCAACGGAACAATTTATCCAAACATATGCAACACGCTTTCAGGAGACGAGAAGAGGGGCGACATTTATCACCACTTCACAGACACCAAAACCTCTTGAAGGGCTTTTGGATTTTTTCTCGGTAGCAACGGTGGCAGGGTATTTATCGAGAAATGAGAAATATCACCCGGACTTCAGTCTCAAGCCGGGTGAATCGATAGGAGACCACAATCGGCGGGTTGACGAGGCCTGGTCTGACCGAACTATGCTGGATAGATATTTTGGAGATGTGGGAATCGAGTATGTCTTGGATAAAGAAAAAAAACTGGCCTATTTTGCCATCTATCACCACAAAAACGAAAAGATCGAGGGCAAACCCCCCGTGTTCCTCGCCGTTTTTAAATTAAAAGATGGAAAACTGGGCGAAAGCGTCCTGTTTGTTCATAATTACAATGAGGATGCAGGAAAATTCTATATCCAGTGACCCGTGAATTTAGTTGACTTGGCAAGCAACGTCCCCAAACTTTCCAAATTTAAACCGACCGGCGTCTCTTTCGTGCCCGCTTGACGCCTCGGTCCGTTGATTCCCCTTGCCATTCGGTCTTAATTCTGTCATAATTAAGTCATATCGTGGCGCGTTATTCGATCCAGTTGAAACCGGATGCCGTGAGCGACTTGGATCGGATGCGCCGGTATAATGCCACCGCCGTATTGGACGGGATCGAGCGCCACTTGAGGTTTGAGCCGATGAAGATAAGCCGGTCGCGAATCAAACGATTAAGAGGAAAAGTACCGCCGGTTGATTATCGGCTGCGGATCGATGACTGGCGGGTTTTTTACAGGGTTCGGCAATCGGAAGTAGAGGTGCTTCGGGTTCTTCACAAGGATCAAACAGGGCGGTTTTACGAGGAGGGGTGACCATGAAGATGACACCGATCGCAGATTTCAAGGGGCGCTTGCCCCATTTTCTCAAGGTGGCCGGAAGGGAACCGGTCTTTATTACGCGCAACGGCAGGATTGCGGCAGTTATCGAGGCGATTACCGATGATGAGGTGGAGGATTATCTCCTCGAGAGGAGCCCCCGGTTTCGTTTGTTGCTTGACCGGGCGGCGGCCAAAAAAGGGGGGATGCCTCTGGAGAATTACCGTCGCCTTCGCGGCCGATAAATCGGCCTCTTGACGCCCTTCCCCCGTCCTCGTAAGTCCCTTCCGATGAACCGCATCTACCTCGACCACAACGCCACCACCCTGCGGGCTGTTAATTCTCCTTACCATTCAGTTTTAATGGACGCCCAGAAATTTTCTTGATGCCAAGATCCCCTTCTTGAAAAACTCAATGTCGGCACGATCCATAGACTCAGGGATCATCGTGTGAATATCCGGCCGAGCCAAGAACCTTTCAGCTGTCCCGGCCAGCTCATACTCAGCTAAGAGAAGACATCGTTCGATATATTGGGGATGTTTAACTTCTCTTTGATGCTCCAGAGACGTCCTTAATCTTTCTGCCGACACCCCTCCAATCACATGATAGCAAGCCGGCAGAGGATCGTGGATCGCTTGCCGCTTCAGGATCTCAATCCCAAGAGATTCTTCCCCGTATCGAAGCATTTCGGAGATGAGTCGGTACGATTCAGCGATAATTTCGGTCCTCTGCTCGGGCCCGACGCGTTTCATCGGTTCAAGAAAAACGAACTCAGCGTAACGAACAAAATCATCGCGTTCATCAAGCGGGACCTGATTGGCTATCTGAGTCAAATAAATCCGAAACAGCTTATAAATTTCGGTCGGTGGCATCGTTTCATTGTTCAGGATCGGCGTTGCCATCGGGTCGGCTCTAATAATAGCCTGCTGATCCCACTGGTGCCTCCCCTCATGCGTCACGCTCTCATCGATTATGTTCAAGTTATCTGGTTGAGGTGCGAACAAGCCAATCCCCACTCTTCCGCCGGTTAACCAAAACAAATCACCTCCCTGATAATAGCGGTCGTTAACTCTCCTCTTGGATGCGGAAAAGAATGCCCTGACCCTGCCGTTCAGGGTGACGAGCCCCAGGCCCCTGAGTTGTTGGTCGATCCTGAAGATGGAGGGGGCTAACCAGAGGCGCGGTCCAATCTTGAGAAGGTCACGCTGGTATGCCTGGGCGTCCCGGAGGAGTTCCCGGCATCTGCTTTCAAAGCGGGGGAGTTCGGGTAGAATCTCATCGGCAACACTGTCGCCGTCGCGAATCGGTATTCCCAGCTCCCGAATAGTTGCACAAGTCTCCTGAATTAAAGGGGATTCTGCTGATCTTGTCGGGCCGCTCGGGGCCAAGGGGGCGTCCGATGGGTCTTCTCGATCGGTCCGGGTGATAACCTCATCGGCTCGGAAGAGAAAGTTGGCCACGATGAGACCGCTGATGATGCGAAATGGATGCAATAGCATGCAGTCTATCTTCGATGCTAGCCAGGAAAGGTTGCGCATAAAAGCAAAAGCAGGAAAATACCTCCCTTGACGCCTCGGCCGGCTTCCACGAGGATGATTGAACATTTGACTTCCCCGTGATAAAGTGTACACTCTAAAGTGTCTCTTTTAGGAGGGGCGCATGGCGGTTTCCATCAGGGAGCTTCGTTGTCAGACCAGGCAGGTGATTCAGAGTCTCCGGCGGGGCGAGAGACCGGTGATTACTTTCCACGGGCATCCGCTGGCTCGGCTGGTTCCGATCACCCGGTCCGAAAAGAGATCCATTCGGGATATCGGATTCGGGATGTGGAAAGGCCGCTCGGACATGAAAGATGTTGACCAATGGCTCGACGAACAAAGAAAACCGCGTTTCAGCCGATAATCTTCGATACGGATGTCTTGATCTGGTATTTTCGTGGAGAGTCCCGCGCCAAGGCCCTTCTGCAGGGCGTTGAACCGGACCGGCGCTGGATATCTTCGCTCACGCTCATGGAGCTTCTTCAGGGTTGCCGCAACCGGGATGAATCC
>CAYYFU010000181.1:0-3773 GCA_964471095.1 uncultured Pseudomonadota bacterium | reverse complement strand
TCAAAACCTATTACTGTGAAGAGTTTGAAAAGGTGGTTGAGAGCTGCCCCGTCCCTGTCATCATTGCCGGCGGGAAAAAGATCCCCGAGAAAGAGGCGCTCGAACTTTCTGCAAACGCCGTCCAACGGGGGGCCATCGGTGTGGATATGGGACGCAATATATTTCAATCAGAATGCCCCGTGGGGATGATTCAAGCCGTCAGATCAATCATTCATGAAAAGGCATCATTTCAAAAAGCTTATGATTTTTTCTGTTCCTTTCAAGAAAAAGAGAAGTCAGTCCGCCGAGTGGGAGTGCAGGCCCGTTGAGAGTCGCAGAATACTATAATAATAACGATGTTCGCATCGCGGAACGACCGATCCCATCGATTGGACCCGGTGAAGTCCTGATGAAGGTTCGTGCGGCAGGGATTTGCGGCAGCGACGTGATGGAATGGTACCGTGTCAAAAAGGTCCCTCGCATTCTTGGACACGAAGTTGCCGGCGAGGTGGTGGCGGTCGGCGCCGGCGTTAAGGAAATCCGAGCGGGGGACCGGATCGCCGCCTCACATCATGTCCCCTGTTATGAATGCCATTTCTGCCGCTTGGGTCATCACACCCTCTGCGACACCCTCAAAACGACCAATTTTGACCCCGGTGGTTTTGCCGAATGGATCCGGATTCCGGAAATCAATTGCCGTAGCGGCATTTATAAACTCCCGGAACAGGTCTCCTTTGAACAGGCGACTTTTATCGAACCGCTCGCCTGTGTTTACCGGGGACAGCAGAAGGCCAATGTCCGTCCCGGACAGACGGTCCTCGTGATCGGATGCGGTGTCTCAGGGCTTTTGCATATCCTGCTGGCCCGGGCCCGTCATGTTGAAAAAATTATCGCCTGCGATATCGTTGATTATCGCCTGGAGGCAGCCCGTCAGTTGGGTGCCGATGTCGTGTTTCGCTCGGACTCGGATCTTGCCAAAAAATTAAAAGAGGTCAACGACGGCCGTCTGGCCGATCAGGTCATCGCCTGTTCGGGTCATGAGCAGGCCACCCGTCTTTCCCTGGAATCTGCCGAGCGCGGAGGAACGGTGCTTTTCTTCGCCCTGCACAGCCCTGACCAGACGTTTCCCCTCGCCATGAACGATATCTTTTGGCAAAAGGGGCTGACGCTGATGAGCACCTATGCGGCAAGTCCTGAGGATCATCGGGAATCGCTGAAGCTGATCGCGGCTCGCAAAATTGATGTCTCCCCCCTCATCACGCACCGGCTTGGACTCTCGGAAGTGGGGCAGGGATTCAATTTAGTCGCAAATCCGGGTCCATCAATGAAGGTGATCCTCGACCCAACCCGCTAGGAAACCTTGTGATCTCTGTCATCATCGGAAGTGGAATTGTTGGACTTCACATCGCTGAATTGCTCCGACAGCGTGGCGATGAGGTCTTTGTCCTCGATGCGGCCCCCACCCTGGCCGAACATACGAGCGGTCGGAACAGCGGGGTGATCCATGCCGGGATTTTCTATAAAACCGGTTCCTTCAAGGAAAAGATCTGCCTCGAGGGAAACCGTCTCACCTACGAATGGGTCAAAAAATTGGGAGTCGCTTATCGACCTTGCGGCAAATGGGTCGTCCCGGAAGAAGGGCAAGAAAATGACCTCGAGCCTTTCTTCGAAAAGATACGCGCCCTTCCGATCCCAACCCCTGAAAGATATAACCGATCCCAGTTGAAGTCCAAGGAACCGGCCCTCCGACCGAGCGAGGCGATCCTTATCCCCTCCACCGGGATTGTTGATGCCGCCGGCTATGTCAAGACCTTGGCACACTTCCTCGAGGAAAATGGGGCGCAAATTATTTTGAATTGCCGGGTGACCGGACTCAAAGGAAATCAATTAGAAACAACGCGGGGACCGATTGAATTTGATCTTTGTATCAATGCGGCCGGCCTCTGGGCGGATGAGATTGCCCAAATGACAGGTCTGAATGATTATGAGATCCGGCCGTGTCGAGGAGATTATTATGTTCTCAATCAACAACCAGTCTCGCGCCCTGTCTACCATTTGCCATATAAAGATGCGCATGGCCTTGGTGTCCACCTGACTCCAACACTGGATGACCAAACCCTGTTGGGTCCCAATGCCTTCTTTATTCAAGAAAAGAAAGATTATTCCCATCAGAGCGCATCAGCGGATTTTGAAAAGGCGGTCCGCTTTTACCTGCCTCAATTAACCCGTTTCAAAATCAGCGAGGGGTATTCCGGAAACCGGCCCAAGCTCTACAAAAAGGGAGAACCGGTTGGAGAGTTCGTGATTGAGAAACGGGAAAACTGGATTCACCTGTTGGGAATAGAGTCGCCGGGCTTGACCGCCGCCCCCGCCCTCGCCAAGGAAGCGGTAAAACTTCTCTAACCCTCTTTCTCCAATTCCGTATAGGAAAGCCGGACCCGCATCGTCGTGGAGAGCCACTTAAAAAGAACCTGAACCCGTTTTGAATCCGACAGTTTCTTTTCGATAATTCCAACCAGATCCTTCAAAATCCCCTTTTTAACACGGACGACATCCCCTTCCCTCAGCAATAAATCCCTCTCCACCAGCGAACCATCTCGTGTCCGTTCCCGGATCGTTTCGATCAGGACGCTCGCCACCGGCTGAGGACCTTCGATGTCCCCCAAAATCTTTTGAACCCCTCGGGTAAAGCGGACCATCCGATGATGGTGCGGATCCGTAAAATCGGTATCAATAAAGAGGTAATTGGGAAAGAGCGGTTTGGGACTCATCACGCCGCGAATCTGGGGGAAGAAAAGCGTAAAGCCGGCCGTAGAGAGGCGATTCACCACCTCTTTCTCTTTCTTAGGCTTGGTCTTTAGGACATACCAGGTCATCTCAAGGGGAAGAAGATTTTTGGAAATAATTGGAGGCCTTCAGAAGACCTTCTGGTACTCCCAGATCAAAAAGTCTCCCCTGACAAACAAGCCCTCGACCTGGCTGTTCCCTTGCCAAGAGGTTGATGGCGTCCGTTAACTGAATCTCACCCAAGGCCCCTGGACCCGTTTGTTCAATCAACTGGAAGATCTTAGGGGGCAAGAGATAGCGTCCTAAGATACCAAATCTCGAGGGGGTCATCTCGGGATCCGGCTTTTCGACGGCCGATTCAATCCGAAAATAACCCTCCACTTCTCTTCCACCGACGATTCCGTAAGATTTCGCTTTCTCCCTCGAAACCTCCTCCAAGAGGAGACCCCACTCACCCACTTCACTGCAAGAATCTAGCAGCTGGCAGACTCCGGAGACCTCATGGTTGATCAGTACATCCGGCAGTAACACCAGAAAATTTTCATCTCCAATGAGTTTCCGGGCGCACCAGACTGCATGGCCAAGTCCAGATGGCTGCTCCTGATAAACGAGTCGAAATGTGGCCAATGACTCAATCTTTCTCAACTCTTCCAACTCTTTCTTTTTTCCTCTCTCCAATAAAAAGGCTGAAAAATCTGAGTTTGGCTGGAAATAATCAAAAACCGAAAACTTGGAAGGATGACAAACAAGGATAATCTCCTCTACACCGCTGGCAACCGCTTCTTCAACGACATATTGAATGACCGGTTTGTTTCCAAGTGGGAGAAGTTCTTTTGGAACTGCCTTGGTGATGGGAAGAAGCCTGGTGCCATAACCTGCCGCAGGAATAACTGCTTTACGCACCTTTTGCATGGGGTGAGATTACAATGAGGCTGAAGTGTCGGTAAAGTAAAAAACTGCTTAATTGAGTTCTTAATCTATCAATTTCTCTTAATAAATCATTAATT
>CAYYFU010000180.1:1884-3865 GCA_964471095.1 uncultured Pseudomonadota bacterium | reverse complement strand
TTTACGGTCAGGATGCCGATGGGGTGGTCCGGGTCGTCAAGATGCAGGAGAGCACCTCGGAAAATACCACAGAGGTGGCAACTCGTGGGGACCAGGTCAGGATCCAATCGGTGGTGCAGACGACCTATGCGGAGGCGACCGAGGAGGATCAGAGCGTGGTTTATCTGGACCTTCAGTTTGCCCATGCGACGGTTTACAGCGGACCGGACGGTGATTTTGCCACGATCGACGGTGGCAACGTGGTCTTCAAGAGCCGGAGCCGGATCACCGGCAGGGTGGTGTTGGACGAGTCAGGCGAACCGAGCATCGGAGCGGGAGAATTCCAGGTCACCAAGTACGATGACAGCGCCATGCCCAATGGCGGGACCGTCACGGCGGTGACGAAGACCATCGGTCGAGGGAGTTTTGGCGCTGACGAGTTCGCCCTCTTTGATATCGATTCAAACTCAGGTTCTTTGGAGGGAAATGCGGGGGTCTTTTGCCTGCAGTTTCCGGAAACGGCGGGAGAAGCACCTGTCGCCGTGGAGGAGGCAAACTGCGCTGCCCTGGAGGAGGATTTCTCTTGGGGCAATGTCCCCTTCCCGTTGACCCCAACCCCTGCGCTGGATCAGGACTTTGAGGACAAGGTCTCATTTTCGGCAAATGATCTGATCCGGAACGATGGGAGTAATTTCACGATCCCCTCTTACGAATAGTATGATTTTGGTCATACTCTTCGCAGACCGTTCGGCCGTAGAAGACCTCCATGGCCCCGTCGCGCCGACGTTCCTGGGCGGAACCCTTCAAGATCAAGGTGGTGGAGCGCCTCAAGATGACCACCCCGGAGGAGCGGCTCCGGGCGATCCGGGAGGCGGGGCATAACACCTTTCTGCTAAAATCCGAGGATGTCTATATTGACCTCTTAACCGACAGCGGGACCAACGCGATGAGCGACACCCAATGGGCCGGGATGATGCTGGGGGATGAGGCCTATGCCGGGAGCCGGAACTATTTTCACCTCGAGGCCAATGTTCAAAAATACTACGGCTACCGGTATCTGATTCCGACCCACCAGGGAAGGGGCGCGGAGCATATCCTCTCGAAGATTTTGATCAAACCGGGCGACGTGATTCCCGGCAATATGTACTTCACCACCACCCGCCTCCATCAGGAACTGGCCGGCGGGACGTTTGCCGATGTGATCATCGACGAGGCCCACAACCCCGAAAGCGAACACCCCTTTAAGGGGAACATTGACCTCCAAAAACTGGAGGATTGGATCCGCCGCGTAGGGGCCAACCGGATCCCCTACGTCTGCGTCGCGGCAACCGTCAACATGGCGGGGGGACAGCCGATCTCCCTGCAAAATCTCCGGGAGGTCCGCACCCTGACGACGCGCCATGGAATCAGGCTCATGCTGGACGCGACGCGGGCCGTGGAAAACGCCTATTTTATCAAGAGACGGGAGCCGGGTTGCGCATCCAAGGGGATCCCGGAGATCTTGCGAGAGATCTGTTCCTGCTCGGACGGCGCCACCGTCAGCGGCAAGAAGGACCTGCTCGTCAATATCGGCGGTTTTTTGGCGGTCAACGACCCTGCGCTCTTCGAGTCTGCCAGAAATCTCGTGGTGGTCTACGAGGGATTGCATACCTACGGCGGCCTTGCTGGGCGCGATCTGGAGGCGATGGCCCTCGGGATCGAGGAGATGGTCGAGGAGGACTATATTCGGTCGCGGATCGGCCAGGTGGAGTATGTCGGCGACCGGTTGCTCAAAAGCGGAATTCCGATCGTCGTCCCGATCGGCGGCCACGCCGTTTTTCTGGACGCCCGGAGGTTTCTCAGCCATCTCTCCCAGGATCAGTTTCCGGCACAGGCGTTGGCGGCACGGTGGCGCGATCCAACGCGGACATCCGCTGGGGAGTGATCGCCCCGGATCCCACGTGAGGCGGTAGGACGAACAACTGATCGCCCTCCTGCAACAGCCGGTTCACGATTTGATTCG
>CAYYFU010000180.1:0-1874 GCA_964471095.1 uncultured Pseudomonadota bacterium | reverse complement strand
CTGGAATCAGGCATCCGCAGTATGGAACGCGGCATTGTCTCGGCGGGACGCAATCCGGAGACGGGGGATCATTACTTTCCCAAATTGGAGCTGGTGAGGCTGACCTTTCCCCGTCGTGTTTATACCCAGGCCCACTGTGACGTCACGGCCGAGTCCGTGGAGGAGCTCTATCAGCGACGGGCCGTGATCCGGGGTTTGAGGATGACGTATGAACCGAAGTATCTGAGATTTTTCCAGGCCCGATTTGAAAAACTCTAAGGACACTGGGGTCAAGGCTTTATTTTATTCAGGGTCGGGCAATAACCCATGTGTCACGTCAGACCTGATAAAAGTAAAGCCTTGACCCCCATTCTTAGCAACCGACCGGGCAACCGCAAACGCCGGGGACGATACCATCTGCCGGGCAATCCGAATTACGGGTGCAGACCGAACCATTGTCGCACGTGCAGGTACAGTCGGTTCCCCCACCGCCATCCGAGTCGCCACCAGAGCCGCTGTCTGAGGAAGGGAGGTGGACCACCTGATGCTCCATTTCCGATGTCTGCCCGACCGACATCCCGAGATTCTCAAAGGTCACCTCCCCCGCCCCCTCTTCAGCCTCTTCCGCCTCCATGAGCGCCACCGGATCTTCACCGGACGGCATGGAGATCGGGGTAAATTCCATCGTCATCGTTTCCGTCGTGCTCTCCACAGCCGGGCCCGCCGTATAATTCATCGCGGTCCGCCAAACACCCGAAGTCTTGCCGTCGGGAACCCGTCGGCTGCAGACGTGAAACGAGGCGCACCGGACGTTCGGGTTGCAGGTTCGGAAACAAAAGGCCGGCTGGGCCCCGTTCGGATCACTCCAGCTCAATTCAACTTCCTCTTTATCATCGAACGAGGAGAAACTGAAGATTTCGGGTGAAATGGCCGTAATGCTCGGGGCGGTCCCGTCGGTCGTGGCCGAAGGAAGATCGGAGGTAATAATGACGAGGTCCACGTCCTCACCATCCTCTTCCATAAAATAGGCGGTCAAAAAGCAATCGGCATCCTCGGCGTCGCAGGTGGTGAGAAAGGTGGTTTCATTGTCCTCTTCCGATGAGCTGGAGGTCAAGGGACAACCGCCCCCGGTCAAGGTGCCGTAACAGAAGATGACGACGAGGAGGGTGGCAAGTCTGCGTTTCATTAGGCGGAGGACCCTGCCTGAAACGCGCCTGCCTGTCAATACGGATTGAGCGCTATGACTTTCGAGATACTTTTTCGGCGCAGGGACCCTTTTGGCCTTGACCGATCTCGAATTCAACCTTGTCATCCTTGGTGACTGGACCACTGACGACGGAATTTTTGTGGAAAAAGAGATCTTTCCCACCTTTGTCGGGGGTGATAAATCCAAACCCCTTCTCCTCATTGAAGAACTTTACGGTGCCGGTTTCCATGATCCTCTCCTTTGGTTGGTGAACTGATTTCGTCCCCTCTACATCAGTTTGTTTGAACTGTCCAGAATTGTCACACTTCAACGTCGGACTGAGAAACACTGGGGTCAAGGCTTTATTTTATTCAGGGTCGGGCAATAACCCATGAGTCACGTCAGACCTGATAAAAGTAAAGCCTTGACCCCTATTCTCTATTCTATTCTTTCTGACCTCCCAAGATGATCGGAAGCCCGTCTTTGCCACTCCCGATCACAACCACCTTGCTGTTTTGGCTGTCGGCGAGCTTCGAGGTTGCCTCAATTCCCTTCCAGCGGAGAAATAAATCGGTAAGCCCGGTCGTGACGATCTTTTGAAAGTCGGCGATCCCTTTGGCCTCGATCCTTTTCCGGTCTGCCTCTTGCGTTTCCTTATTAAGAACGAACTTCATCTGTTCCGATTGTTGTTCCGCCTCCAGCTTTTTTT